>JAMCWS010000003.1 GCA_023480605.1 bacterium | reverse complement strand
CGGCTACAATCATTGCGCCTGACCCCTCTAAACCGGGGCAGGCAGTGTGAGAACCGTCCCGTCACCAGGCCGGCGTTACGCCATGATTTCCTGGAGCTTGCCGCCGCGGCGGGCGGCAATCTGCTCCGGGGTGCGCAGCCGGCGCAGGGTGCGCGTGAGCGTGTGCACAGCCGGGGTCAGCGGCTCGGCGCTGCGCCACAACGTCGCCACGCTCCGGCGCCTCGTCCTCGGGCCGCCGGGTTGCTTCGTGGTGGGCGAGTTCGACCTGGCGTTCGAGCAGCAACTGACTGTCGGGCTGTTCGGCAAGGAGCATGGCCAGCAGTTCGCGGGCCGCATCGAAGGACCGATCTTCCAGGTACGCGTCGAACAGCGCCAGATATTCCTCGTTTGCCCGATCGTGGCGCCCGGCCGCGGTCCAGATCTGGGCCGACAGCAGGCGCAGCTCCAGATTGCGCGACTGAAGCGCCAGTGCCTGGTCGATCAGGGCGCGCGCCTGGTCGAAATCCTCGGCGGCCAGGGCGTCCCGAGCCTTTTCGGTGAAGGTGGCGCCCAACTGACGCAGCGTCTGGATGTCAATATCGAGTTGGAGTTTATCGGCCAGGTCCAGCCCCGCCTCCAGAACCTCCAGATTCATGTGGCGCGCCCAAAGCTCGACCAGCAGGCCTTCCTGGAAGCACGGGCAGCGTTTCATCGTGCAACGGTAGGTGTTGGTTTTCAGGTTGATGATCAGCGAACGGAAGGCCAGTTCGTGATGGATCGGGCAGAAACATTTGAGCGTCGCGCCGCTCACTTGGATTTTGTCGACGTGGTAGTCGATCAGGCGCACGAGGGCGATTCCATCAATCCTGCGATTGATGCCTTCGATGATTGTGGTCAGTTCTGTCATGCCAGCAACGACGCTCTGCGGCTACGGATAACGGGCCCCATTGCCCCAACGGTGGCTCTCTAAGTAAATTTTCGACGCCTTAGACGCGTGAGTTTAGGTGTTTTTTATTTGGTACATCCGCCGCGGCGGCAAACCTTTCGAAGGCTCCGCCGCCTGGCCTCCGCGACGGCCGGGTCGTGCGACGGGCGCTTCCGCGAGGCCGCCGTGGTAAAATGCCCCATGCGGGGCGACTTGCGGGATTCCGATTCAAAATACTGCATCCCTTTGAATACTTGGTGTCTTGGCTCCCTGTTGGTTGGAATCTTTCCATTACGGCGATGGATCAAGGGGTCGTCACCCCCGGCGAGCGCCTTGACACCGGCGCGCGCGGGGCCATAATGGCGCATGCGGCCTGGCACCGCCGCATTAACGGACGGTCGTCGCGGCGCTCGGCTTCTGCGTTCCGATTCCCGCCATGGCAAAGGACAAATCCTTGGACCCGCGATCCGACACCATCGCATATCCGACGCGCACGGAAGTCGACGCCTGGCTCGAATCCATCATGGAACTGGCGGAAAGCACGCCCTGCGCGGCTCAACTGCTGCCCGACCACGGATTCACGCACAACCTGGGCATCCGGCATACGAAAGGGTATCAGTACGTCCGTTTCGCTCCGGCGGAGTTGGATGTATTTTACGGCTATTGGCAGCCGGCCCTCTCAACGCCCGCGCCGCTGCTGGTGCATGTGCCCGGCTACGGGGCCGAGATGAGCGCGCATCCGGATCTGGTCGCGGCGGGGTATAACGTGCTGCATATCTCGCCCCTGGGGTATTCGACGCCCAAAGGGGCGGATCTCGCCCGGCAGCGCGACGGCAACTGGCCCGTTCTGCCCGACACGATCCTCAGCGGCGAGGCGCATGGATACCGATTCTGGCTGGCTGATTGCGCCATGGCGATTCGCTGGGCCATGGCGCAACCCGAAGTGCTCGATCAGCGCGTTTCGTTTTTCGGCACGAGCCAGGGCGGGGGCGGCGCGCTGCTGCTAGGTTCGCTTTACCGGGGCCGGGGCGCCCGTTGCGTGGCCGCCGACTTGCCCTTCCTGACCGACTTCCGCGCCGCCGACGGACGCGGCGCCTACGCGGGCGCATTCCGGACGCTGGCCGCGGCGCCCGACAAGGCGGCCGCCTGGCGGACCGTGGGCCTGATCGACACGCTCTCGCACGCCGAACGGCTCGACCTGCCGGTGCTCCTGACGGCCGGGGGCGACGACGCCACTTGCCCGCCCGACACCATCGAGAGCCTGTTCGCGCGGCTCCCGGCAACGCGCTCCTATACCTACCTGGAAAACACGGGCCATCGCTACACGACGCAATTCATACCCCTGGCCGCCGCGTGGTTCAGACTGTATGCCTGACCACGGTGCAACTTTTAACAAGCCGACCTCTCGGAATGACGGAATCGAAAAACCGATAAAACGGCTTCCGGCCCTGTTTTGGCGGGTACCCCGCGATGAATCGCGGAGCTAATGACTCATCAACGCGTCTGATCCGCGCGGCCGGCCTGCGATGGGAGGGGAGGCGATTGCCGGCTGAGCCGGCAGGCCTGCATGATTGTGTAATACTTGGTTATCATTCCCGGAACCTCCCACGACGGCATTCCGTCGCCGGCGGCGCCGCCGGCCGGGGGATTGTCGTTCGCCGCGAGGTACTGGAGGAACTTCGCGGTGACCTGGGCGAAATGCGCTTCGTGGCCGACCTTGTAAGCCTCGGGAATCACGATTTCCCAATTCCCCTGGCCCTTTCGAACCGCGACACCGGGGTAGGAGCGGCCGATTACCGCGAGGCCGGCGGCGAGGGTCTGGCCGAACGCCGCGTCGGATGCGCCCGACCGGTTCTCAACATAGAGGGTGGGCTTGAAGCTCTGTTCCTTCCCCTGCCTGATGATGAGATTGGCCTTGGCGCCGCGCATGATCGAGTAATGCGTATCGCCACCGCCCGGCGGCGCCTCGAAATTCCAGGCGACCGAAACGCGGGCGTAGTGACCCCGGATCGTGTACGTAAACTCGCCGTTGGCGCAGACTTCCAGCACAATCATGC
>JAMCWS010000392.1 GCA_023480605.1 bacterium | reverse complement strand
CCCGTCGACAGGATGAAGCCGCCGCCCTCGGCCGCGTCGTCGATCGCCCGGCGCGCGGCCCGCTCGACGTCGTCGGGTGTCCCTCTGAGCATTACGTCGGTCGTGTGCAGATTGCCCATCAGGCTGAGTCGGCTCCCGTAGGCCTTCTTGATCGCCGCCAGGTCGCAGTCGCCCATCGGCGGAATTTCCAGCGGGTTGATGCTCGTTAGGTCGCTCTCCTCGGCGGCGATCCGCACGAGCTTGCGTTCGGGGCCGCAGCAATGGATCTGCGTCGGCACGCCGGCATCCTTGCACAGGCGCGTCACCGCCTGGAGCGTGGGCAGCGCCAACCGGCGGAAGATCGGTTCGGGATTCCAGATCATGAATCCGGAGATCCCGATGAGGATGAAATCGGGCGCCAACTCGACCAGTTCGCGCACGCGCGTCACGACCGCTTCGTGAACCGCCTCGCATTCGGCGATCACCTTGTCCGGATTCTGCATGTATTCCATGATCTTGTCGGTGTCGCGGCCCAGGCCCGGCAGTCCGACAGCCATACCCACCACTCCCCGGTCGCCCATCTGGGCGCGTGCCGCATGGTAGGCTTCGGCCCCGGCGTAGCGGCGGCGCGGCTCGACGTCTTCCCACGAACGCGGCGCGTCGCCGGACAGCCCGACCTTTTCCAGGGCCACGGCGTGGGTCGGCGGATCGGCAATGTAATAAACGTTGCACCAGGGCGTCCAGTCCTCGCGCCCGTCGACGCGGGCGTGCAGGCGCGTATAAATGCGCTCGGGGGTGCGTTGCACAATGGCCTCGCGCCACGCCGGCCCCGCCTCGCGCCGGCGCCGTTCCGATTCGGTCTCCACCGGGACGGCGGGCTGCCATCCGTCGATGCCGAAATGCGCCACGGCGTCGCCGTAGGCCTGCCACAAGGGCGGATCCTGGTAAAGATAAATATCCCAGAAGGCTTTGCCGGTCAGCCGGCAGGGGATCATGTTCGACATGTCGGGCGCGACCGGCACCCGGTCCGGTTGCCGGTTCCGCATTGCCGTCAACATGCGTTCGCGCGCGGTCATCATCGTTCTGGCGCTCGATTCTCACTTAGTTACACGAGTCGGGATTATGTCGGATTCGGTTGCCCTTGTCCAATACCGATCCACTCTCGATACTCACCGTGATCTTTCGTGATTCGAACCACAAAGGCACAGAGAACACAAAGAAATCCAATAAAATCAATACCGACCCAAAAGCGTGAATACGAAATCATTGTCGCCCCCCGGCATGTCTCATGAGCATTTTTAGCCGATTGTTAGCTCCTGATTATTTCTGTGTTCTCTGTGTCTCTGTGGTTTATTGGCCCTTATTCGTCCGTGTAAGACCGCAAAACCGTGGGGGTGCCTCATGGGACATCCCCGGTTCGCGCCGGTAAGCGTCGAGACAGTCGGACCGAATCAAGAGGTGACAGTGGGGACACAGGGAGACGAGGAAGACGTCGTTCATCAAAGGATGATCTCCATGTTCCCTTGAATGGCCATCTGTGGATTATGGCAGCGCTTCCAGGATGCGCCCGAACCACGATGCCCCTCACACTCCCCGGCGCGCGGCGATATTGACCGCGGTCCCGGCGGGCAGTTCGATCGTCCAGCGGCCGTCCTTTTGCTCCGCCGCGAAGCCGCCCGCTTCGACCGCCGGATACTCGGCGGGGTTGACCGGCAGGATGACGGTCGCCGCCGTCGGCGCCGGCAGGGCCACGTCCATCAGGAAAGCGCGGCCTCCCCCTTCGCCCTCGAAGCGCCAGAAGACGCCGATCTCGCCACGCGGCGTCGGCACGCGCCCCTGCGCCCAGACGAGGTCGAGCGGCACGGGCGCCACCAGGGCCTTCGCGTAGCCGGGCTCGGCCCACCACGCCCCAAGCTGGTAGCGCGAGAGGAAATAAACCGGCGCCGACGACCAGGCGTGGCAATACGAGCGCGTCCACCAGTCCTTCTCGTAGCCGGGGAAGGTCTCCCAGAAGGTCGTCGCGCCGTGGCGGATCATCTCGCCCCATTCCTTGCGGACGATGCGCATGACCTCGTCGTGGCGCCCCTGACTCACCAGCGCCTCCAGGATGAAGAAGAGCGCGAACGGACTGCCGACGCGCGTCATTCCCTCGGGCGGGGCGGCGGCGCACCCCGCGATCCGCGCCAGCCGCTCGGGCGGGGCGATGCCGTAGAGGATCGCCAGTGACTGGACTTGTTGGCTGACCTTGGGGCTTTGCGAGCCGTCCTCGAGCAGCGCGTCGACGTAGGCGCCCCGTTCCTCGTTCCACAGGTGCGTGTTGATATTATCAATCAGCGCCGCCCGTTGTTGCTCGAACCAGGCGCGGTCCTCGGCCTCGCCGAGCACCTCGGCCAGGTAGGCGGCTCGCGCGAAGCCATCGACGATGAACATTTCGTTATGCGTCACGACCTTGTGGCAGTCGTCGATGCCGGCCCAGTCGAACATGTTCCAGGTGTCGATGGCCATGAGGCCGCGCTCGTCGTAAAACTGCTCGACCGTGTTGCGCAGCGTCGTGCGCACGGCCGGGTAGATGGCGCGCAGGTATTCCAGGTCGCCCGTCCAGCGCCAGTGCTCCTCGACCATCATGATCCACATGTAGCTCCAGGCCGTGAGGATGGCGTCCCAGGCCGAGGGCACCTGGCTTTCGGGCAGCGGCGAGCGGAAGAGCGACTCGGCCGTCAGTTCGGCGCAGCGGCGCGTCAGCGGCAGGTCGCCGTGCGCGGCGTAATTGATGAGCGACTCGTTGCGCGCGTCGCCCACCCAGAGCGTCTGTTCGTAGGTCGGGCAATCGGTGAAGGTGTCTTCGCTGCAGCAGAGCAGCGTGTGGCGGCCGACCTCCCAGATCCGGTTGAGCAACGCATCGCTGCACGCGAACGCGCCGCGCCGCGCCGAGGGATGGGCCGCGAACAGCACCCGCAGCGTGCGCACGCGCACCGGCCCGGTCATCGC
>JAMCWS010000175.1 GCA_023480605.1 bacterium | reverse complement strand
CGCGCCTGGCGTTGAGTTGGTGAGCGTTTTCCATGGCCACCTCCAATCTGTATAGTATATAATACTATACAATTGGTGGCCAAAAGCGAACATTTTCTTCACAACCCCTATTCATGTCGTGCGCCCAGATTTTACGTTCTGTGAAGAAAAGCTTGACCGATCCGGTTCGTGTTCATTTTCACGATGTTGGTGTCGACTTTTGCCCGCGAACCCCACAGCCGGCGGCGGCCGCCCGTCCGCGGGGAAGGAAACAAACTACCTGCCCTGGACGCCACTTGTCGCGGGCGAAAAAAAAAGGGCGGATCCCGTCGGATCCGCCCCAGGCAATGCGCCGTCCGGCAAGCGGACGACACGCCAGACAGTTTATTTCCTGCCCTTGCCGGCCGTCTTCTTTCGTGACTTGGCCGGCTTCTTGCGATCTTTCTTCGCCGCCGCTTCCTTCAAGGCCGCCTGGGCCGCCGCCAGGCGGGCCACCGGCACGCGGAAGGGGCTGCAACTGACGTAGGTCAGGCCGAGGTCATGGCAGAACATGACGCTGGAAGGCTCGCCGCCGTGCTCGCCGCAAATGCCCAGCTTGATGTTCGGCCGGACGGTCCGGCTCTTCTCGATGGCGATTCTCATGAGCTGGCCCACGCCGTCCTGGTCGATGGCTTCGAAAGGATTACGCGGGATAATATCCAGTTCCTGGTATTCGGACAGGAACGAGCCGGCGTCGTCGCGGCTCATGCCAAGGCAGGTCTGGGTCAGGTCGTTGGTGCCGAAACTGAAGAACTCGGCGTATTGGGCGATCTCGTCGGCGCACAAGGCGCCGCGCGGGATCTCGATCATCGTGCCGACCAGGTAATCGATCTTCTTGCCGGTTTCTTTCCTCACTTCCTCGGCCACGCGGTTGGCCACGTCCAGTTGGAGCTTGAGTTCGCGCGCGAATCCGACCAGCGGGATCATGATCTCCGGCTTGACCTTGATTTTCTCGCCCATCACCTCGGCCGCGGCCTCGAAGATGGCCCGCACCTGCATCTCGGTGATTTCGGGATAGACGTTGCCCAGGCGGCAGCCGCGGTGGCCTAGCATGGGGTTGGCCTCGTGCAGCGAGGCGACGCGCGCCTTGACGGCGTCTTCGCTGGCGCCGAGCTTCCTGGCGGTCTCGGCGATCGCCTCGGGTTCGTGCGGCAGGAACTCGTGCAAGGGCGGATCAAGCGTGCGGATCGTCACCGGCAGGCCCTTCATGGCCCGGAAGATGCCGGCGAAGTCCTCGCGCTGATAGGGGAGCAGTTCGGCCAGGGCGGCCCTGCGCTCCTCGGGGGTTTCGGCCAGGATCATTTTGCGGACCGAATAGATCCGCTCGCCGCCGAAGAACATATGCTCGGTCCGGCACAGGCCGATGCCCGAAGCGCCGAAGGCGACGGCGTTCGCGGCCTGATCGGGTTGGTCGGCATTAGTGCGCACGTCGAGTCGACGATACTGGTCGGCCCATTTCATCAATTTGGCGTAGTTCTGATAAGTCGCGCTGGTCTTGGGGTCAAGCGTTTTGTCCACCAGCACCTGGATGATCTCGGATGGCGCCGTTTTGATCTTGCCGGCGTAGACCTGACCCAGGGTGCCGTCGATGGAGATAAAATCGCCCTGTTTGATCGTCTGGCCGTCGACCGTCATCAGCTTGTTGTGGTAGTCGATTTGCAGGTCGCCGCAGCCGGCCACGCAGACCTTGCCCATCTGGCGGGCGACGAGGGCCGCGTGCGAGCTGACGCCGCCGCGGGCCGTCAGGATGCCTTCGGCCTCGATCATGCCGCGCAGATCCTCGGGGCTGGTCTCGATGCGGACCAGAATGACGGGGTTGCCGGCGCGGGCGATCTTGACGGCCTCGTTGGCGTCGAAGACGGCCATGCCCGAGGCGGCGCCGGGGCCGGCGGCCAGGCCGCGGGCCAATGGCGTGGCCTTCTTGGCTTCGGCCGCGTCGAAGATCGGGGCCAGCAGGTGGGTCAACGAATCGGCCGGGATGCGGGCCAGGGCCATTTCCGGGGTGATCAACTTCTCCTGGACCATTTCGCAGGCGATGCGGACGGCCGCCAGGCCGGTGCGCTTGCCATTGCGGGTCTGGAGCATGTAGAGCTTTTTTTCCTCGATGGTAAACTCGAAGTCCTGCATGTCGCGGAAGTGCTGTTCGAGGATTTTACGGACCTTTTCCAGTTCGGCGTGGGCTTTGGGCATCTCGTCCCTGAGCGCGGCGATCGGCTGGGGCGTGCGCACCCCTGCGACGACGTCCTCACCTTGGGCGTTGATCAGGTATTCGCCGTAGAAAACCTTCTCGCCGGTGGCGGGGTCGCGTGTGAAGGCGACGCCGGTGGCCGAAGTGTCGCCCATGTTGCCGTAAACCATGGCCTGCACGTTGACGGCCGTGCCCCAATCGTGGGGGATGCCGTATTTACGGCGATAGACGATGGCGCGGTCATTGTTCCACGAGCCGAACACGGCGCCGATGGCGCCCCAAAGCTGGTCCTGGGGCTTGGTGGGGAATTCCTCGCCGGTGCGCTCCTTGATGAGGGCCTTGAAGCGCGCGACCAGTTCTTTCAGATCCTCGACGTTCAGGTCGAGGTCGCTTTGGGCGCCCCGTTCCTTCTTCAGGCCGTCGATGACCGTTTCGAAGGGCTCATGCAATTCGCCGGCGCGCTTCTGCACGCCCGGACGGGCGGCCGCCGCCGGCTGTAAAAAACGGCGGTAGCAGTCCCAGGCGAAGCGCGGATTGCCGCTCTTGGCGGCGACCGACTCGGTGGTGGCGTCGTTAAGGCCCAGGTTGAGGATGGTGTCCATCATGCCGGGCATCGAATCGCGGGCGCCCGAGCGCACCGAAACCAGCAGGGGGTTCTTCAGATCGCCGAACTTTTTCCCCATCGCCTTTTCGAACTTGCGGATGGCCTTGTCGACCTCGGCCTTCAACTCGGACGGGTATTTCCGACCGTGATCGTAGAAATAGGTGCAAACTTCGGTGGTGATGGTGAAACCGGCGGGCACCGGCAGACCGATGCGGGTCATTTCGTGCAGATTGGCGCCCTTGCCGCCCAGCAGAACCCGCTGTCCGCCATGTCCATCGGCCTTGCCGTTGCCGAAGGAATAGACGTACTTTTTCGCCATGTTCCTCTCCCTTTTCGTTGGTAATAAACTATCGGCCCACAAGGGGCGTTTTTGAATCCTATGATGCTTTCGCCGCGCGCCCTCCCCCCGCGGCCCGGATGGCGCCAGAACCTCCGGCCCCCGTATTCCCGAGGGCGCCGATTCCGCCCTGCGTGGCCGGCAAGCCATCGCGGGCACCTGTTTTCGCGTCGGACGAAGGCTGCATGCCGAGGTGATCGACACCCACTCCAAGCCTGACACGACATCACGCGGCGACAAAATTGTCAATCATTATCCGAAAACCAGGCCGCCGCGGGGCGCGGGGGCGTGGCGTACCGGGTGGCTCTTGGCGGAACTACTTCAATCGGGAGGGGCGGAGCGCCGGCGTGTATTGACTGAAGGCAATATACGTGACATCCGAAGAGGTTTTTTCCGGACGATGGGACGCCGTGAATAGGCGGCTTTCACATCGTTCATTCAATGTCATAGGGAGCAGGCTAAGAGTCATCTTTTGCCGAATTCAGATACTCCTCCGGGTCCACCAACAGATCGCGGGGCTTGGAGCCCTGGTAAGGGCCGACGATTCCCTTCTCTTCGAGCATGTCCATGATGCGGCCCGCGCGCGAGTAGCCGATCTTCATCCGCCGCTGGATATAGCTGACCGAGGCCTTGCGCGACTCCAGGATCAGGCGCAACGCCATGTCGTAGAGCATGTCGTCGGAGAGCAGTTCCATGTCGGCCGGCGTGAGGGGCGCCGAGCCGGCCAATCCCGCGACGGCCAGGCCGGGCAGGATGCGCCGTTCACCCGGCTCGAGCCCGTCGTCGGGATAACCGTCGCCCTCATCGCCGTCGCTCTCGTCGATCTGAAGCTGGGCTTTGGCGCGCTCGGCCGGCGTGGGCCGCGCCTCGAAGTCCTCTTTCTCGTAACGGGCCTTCTCCTGCTCGCGGATGTAGTCGGCCAAACGCTCGATCTCGGCGTCGGCGACGAACGCCCCCTGGATGCGGAACGGCTTGACGCCGCCGGGCGAGTAGAGCATGTCGCCGCGTCCCATGAGCGCCTCGGCGCCGTTCATGTCGAGAATCGTGCGCGAGTCGACCTTCGAACTGACCTGGAAAGCGATGCGGCTGGGGAAATTGGCCTTGATGATGCCCGTGATGACGTTCACCGAGGGTCGTTGCGTGGCGATGATCAGGTGCATGCCGACGGCGCGCGCCATCTGCGCCAGGCGGATGACGTATTCTTCGACCTCGTTGCGCGCCACCATCATCAGGTCGGCCAACTCGTCGATGATGATCACGACGTGGGGCAGGAACGTGAGTTGGCGGCCCATGGCCTTCTTGTTGGGCTGCTTGTCGTTCAAGACCGCGTTATAGCCGTCGATGTTGCGCACGCCGATCTCGGCCAGGACGCGATAACGCTCCTCCATCTGTTCGATGCACCAGGCCAGGGCCGCGGCGGCCTTGCGCGTTTCGCTGACCACCGGCGCGCACAGGTGCGGGATGGCCTGGTAGATCGACAGCTCGACGCGCTTGGGGTCAATCATGACAAATTTAACCCGGTCGGGCTTGTTGCGATAAAGCAACGAGGCGATGATCGTGTTGAGGCAAACCGATTTGCCCGAGCCCGTCGTGCCGGCGATCAGCAGGTGGGGCATCTGGGCCAGATCACAGATGACCGGTTCGCCGGCGATGTTCTTGCCCAGCGCGAACGACAGCGGCGATTTGGAATTGAGGAACGAGTCACTCGTCAGCAATTCCTTCACCATCACCGGGTTGGCCCTTTTGTTGGGCACCTCGATGCCGACGGCCGCCTGGCCCGGGATCGGCGCCAGGATGCGGACGTGCTGGGCCTTGAGCGCCATGGCCAGTTCGCTCTCCAGCGCCTGGATCTTGTTGACGCGCACGCCGGGGGCCACCTTGAGCGCGAAGCGCGTGATGACCGGCCCCTGGATCACCTCGATCACCTCGACCTCGACTTTGAACTGCGCCAGCGTCTGCTCGATCCGGCGCGAAAGCGCCGTTTTCTCTTCCTCGCTGATCCGGTAGAGGGTTGTCGGCGGGTCGCTCAACAGGCTGTGGGGCGGCAACTGATATTCGGCCGGGAAAAGATCCATTTCGGCCTGGACGGGGGCGGGCTTCTCACGCGCCGCCCGCTGGAGGTCGGGGCCGCGGTCGACGGGGTTTTCGAGCGCCACCCCGTCGGCGGTCGGGGCGGCCGGGCGCGGCTTGATGGCCGGCGGCGCTTCGTGAACGATCGCTTCCGGAGGGGCGCCGCGGAAGAGATCGGCCGGCGCCGGGCCGGCCTTCGGGCGCGGGAAAACCGCCGACGAGCGGGAGACGGCCTCACCGCCGGGCGCATGTAAGGTGATATCATCGCTCCGGCCGTCACTCGGTGCGGCCACCAGTTCGATGACCGGCCCTATGCCGATGGTCCGTGAGCCGTGCGGTCGCCGGAACTCGATGCCGCGCACATATTCCACGGCGTCCTGGCGCAAGGCGGCCAGGAATTCCACCGCCCTCGCCAGACGGGGAACGCGCCATGACGGCCAACGCCCAACCCAATGGCCCACCCACGCCGGTATTTTCAAGACATGGCGCAGGCAACGCCCCAGCCGCAGGAGCTTCCAAAGCAGCCGCGCCAGGTCGCGCAGCAGCGTTTCGGTAATCAGGACGAGGCCGATCAGCGTCAGGCCGCCGAAGACGACGAACGCGCCCACCCGACCGAGCAGCACCCCCAGCCCGGCGCCCTGGTCGTTGATCAGCAGGTTGCCGATGAGGCCGCCCAGTTCGAAGGCCCGCGTCGTGGCCTCGCGCCCGGCCGCGGGATCGAGTAGCGCCAGCAGCGCGCAGGACGAGACGATCAGCGCCAGCCCCCCCAGGCCGCGGAGCCATGAACGCTGGGACTCGGGCAAAGGCGCCGCGCCGCGCAGACCGTGCGCGGCGCTCAGGGCCAGCATGACGGGCAGCGCGAAACAGATGTATTCACCCAGGATGAAAACCAGATTGGTGGCAATCCAGCCCCCGACGGGGCCGATCCAGTTGGCGTCGCGCCGCCACGAAAGCAACGCCAGGAAGAGCAGTATTGAGACCAGACCGAGCACTATGCTCAGGATTTCGCGGATAAAGACCGTCCGCCCTTCCGGAACATAGACCGGGGAATCCGTTTTGACAACCATCGTGCCAGACCTGCGTCTTTCGACCACCAGAGTGGGTCAAATTGCCCGCCACAACGGGCGCCCGCAACACCGGGCCTTCCGGAACGAGAACAGGAGCCAATTCCAGCTTTTCGAAGAATAAATAAACGGCAGCGGAAGCGCAAGCTAAAAACGCCCGTCTTCGAGGATCGTCCTTGATCTCTTATTCCACACACAAAGTCACGAAGACACGGAGAAAAAACATATGAATGAGTTCGCTCGGAGACCGTGGGTTACGTGGGCATCACTCATTATGACGCGAGATATATCGATGTGGCATACGAGATATGACTGAATCCATTATACTGCGTGTTTTTGGGCCTCCGCGTGAGAAACAGCGTTGCAATGTCTTGCCGAATCAGGAAGGACCGCAAAGTGGTCGGATTTGCTTCGGGATATGGCGGCAAGCAAGTCTCAACCACACGATATGGCGTCCTGGATGAACCGGCGCGTGAATGGAATCCGGCGGCAAACGTCGCGCAGGCGGCTCACGTCACTTCCGGGCATTGGCGTTCGATCGAAAGCAAATTTTCGATTGCGTCCGCATTCCCGAGGCCGCGATACCAGTCCTGGTCGGCCAGCAATACCTCGACCAGCCGCGGCTCGAAGGACTTGCCGGCCTCCTGGCGCAGGACGTGGGTAACCGTCGCGGCGGGAATCGAGGTGCGGTAGGGGCGGCCCGACAGCATGCCGTCGGCGCATTCGGCCAGGTGCAGGATGCGCGCCCCCAGGGGAATCCGCTGGCCGCTGAGTCCGTCGGGGTAGCCGGGATGGCGGCCCGTCAGATCGCCGTCGAAACGTTCGTGGTGGGAACGAATGATCGGCCGGATCGGTTCGAGGTGCTCGATGCCTTCAAAAAACTCCTCGCCCAGGGCCGGATGATGACGCATGGCCTCGCGCTCGCTCTCGGTCAACGGGTCGGTTTTCTGAAGAATCTCGGTGGGAATGGAGACTTTGCCGACGTCGTGCAGAAGTGCGGCCAGAGCCAGGATCACGAGTTCGTGCGCCGGCAGGCCGATGCGGCGGGCGACGACCAGCGCCAGATGGGCGACGCGGCGGCTGTGGTCGCAGTAATAGGGTTCTTTTTTGTAAAGCATATTACACAAGCTGCCGACAACTCGGTTGGCTTTCTCAATCTTTTCGATGTTGCCGACGATGAGCGCTTTGAGAAGTTGGGCGCGCAGTTGTTCGGCCTTGTGGGCATACATCGCCATGTCGGCGTCGTAGAGCAATCCCTCGATGCTGTGGGCGTCGGCCGCGCGCAGACCCAGGCTGATGTTAATGACCATGCGCTCGTCGGTTTGAAGGCGGTTGCGCTCGACGAAGGCCCGCTCGATACGGTCGCGCACGCGCTCGGCCTGCTCGTAGGTGGTGTTGACCATCAGCACGACGAACTCGTCGCCACCGTAGCGGACCGCGACGTCGGGCCGGCGGACGTTGGCCTGAATGAGGGCGGCCGTTTCGCGCAAGATGTAATCGCCGAACTGGTGGCCGTAGGTGTCGTTGATGTTTTTAAAATCGCACAGGTCGATCATCAGCAGGCTGATGGGGTGGTTGTAGCGCTTGACCCGGGGAATTTCGATTTCGAGTATCCGGTCGAGATAGGCCCGGTTGTTGAGCCCGGTCAGGGCGTCGGTTTCGGCCCGGCGCTCGGCGCTGGTCCGCTGGATAAGGTTCTCGACGGCAACCGAGGCCAGGCGCGCGAAGCCCTGGAAAACGCTCTGGAAATAAGGCGTGCCGTCCAGGACGAGTTGGTCCGCATAAATAAGACCCAGCGGCGCGGAGCCGACCCGGAGGGGAAAGACGGCGGCGCGTTCGAGGCGGTCGATGCGGTCCAGTTGGGGAAAATTGGCGGGGAAGCCCGTCCGCCGGGCGTCGTATATCACCGCCTCGCTCGCCAGGATCGCCGCGATGAAAAAGTTGCCCGTGTCGCCCAGGCTGATCGTGAAGGGCTGGAATGTCGTGTCGAATCCGGTGTGGAGTTCGCTGCGCAGAACCTGGGCTTCCTCGTTGACGAAGGCGATCAGAACGCGCGTGAAGCCGAAGTAACGGGTCAGGATGGCGAGAAACTCGCTCAACATCGCGCTTTTCTCGGCCGTCGTGGCCGCGCGGGCCATCGCTTCGTTGAGGTATTGGTTTTGCGCGTTTTCGAGGCCGAGTAGTTCAAATCGGATCGCTCTGCCGAGCGCCAGCCCCAGCGAATCGGCCGCGACCGCCAGGTCGCGCCGCAGCGAATCGGGCAGCGCATCGAGTGTCTTGCGCAAACCCAGCAGCCACAGGCCGAGAGTACCGCCCTGGGCCCGCACCGGCACGGCCACGGTGGTTTCGAGCGAGGCGTCGAGCGAAAGACTGGCGTGAGCGGCGGTCTCCAGGTGTTCCACGGGCGCCCCGGGCAGGAGGACCGGTTCTCTGCCGCGCGCCGCGACGGCCCCCAGCGCCGGCGCCAGCGCGAACGGGCGGAAGCAGCGCCCCTTATGAACGGTGGTTACATGGGCGACCCAGGCTGAAGGCGGCGGCGCCGACTCGAGTACGAGAATCAAGTTTTCGCCCAGACTCCCCGGTCCGGCGGCGGTCTGACCGGCCAGCAGCGAGTCGCCGATCCGGTAGACCGCCCGTTCGAGCTGCGCGAGCGTCGCTGATTCGATGATCGCCGGGTGGAGGGGAAGGATCTGACTATCCATGACGCGCGATTCCGTGAGCAGCGGAAATGGGCCTCGGGCGAACCCGCGGCGACCGGACCTGGCCCGCAGCCGGCCGACGCCTTGCGGATGATACGCGCCGGTGTCACCCGCATCCAGAAGCCAGGAGCGTCTGCCGCTGCCCCCACTCGGCCGCCCCTTCCTCCCGACTTTGCCGCCAGTCAGGGCCACTATAGTGACGCCCTGGGCGTTTTGTCAAAAGGAACATGCCAAATAATCCTTGCGCCGTTTTATGTAAAGCATTATATATGAAGGGGTTATGTTAAAGCGAGTGGGGATGGCCGTTGAATACTGGTTTGAGCCCCCCCCATGACGCGATCATGATTCGGGACGCAGGGATATTGGCATTGACAAACCGAAGGTATCCTTTGGAGAATATGCACCTCAGGCACAACTGCAGCGTACGAACCGACATCAGCGCTGGTCATCGGGTGGGAGACGCAAGCCATGATTAAAATCGATATCGTCAAGAGAGTGGCTGATCAACTCAAATTGAAGGATCGTGAAGCGTTGGCGGTCGTTGATACTATCATCGACGCCTTCAAGGAAACCATTAACGAATTCGGTCGCATGGAAGTGCGCAACTTCGGAGTTTTCCAGGTCAAGACCCGCAAACCGCGCACCGGACGCAATCCACGCAACAAAAAAGAATATCCCATTCATCCGCGCAAAGTAGTCACGTTCAAACTGGGCAAGGAACTCAAGGATTTCTCAGTGCTGCCGGTCGGTAAAACCGCTCGGTCACGCAAAGCGAAAACGTCCGCTCCGGCCAAGAGCGCCGCGCTGGCGAAGCCCCAGTCCGCGCCGGCCCCCAAGATGAGTCGCCCCGCCCCCATCATCCAGCAGACATCATTTTTGCCCCTGGAAGGCGAGGTGGCCGACTTGAAAGAAAAAACGTTGGAGTAAGGCCGGCGGATTCCGGCAGCCGATGCGGCGCCCGGTGCGGCTCCGAAGCGGCGCCGATGTTCATGATTTTCAAGAATTTACGCTTTTCCGACCAATCACGTCCGTCGCAGCGACGGTGGAATTTCGCAAGACGTGAAGAGGGGCGGTGCGTTTATACCCCGTGGATGGGCGCTTCACTTTCCGCGGCGGGTCAACGCTTGCGGAGACGGGGCGAAGTCGCGCATTTTCAATACGCAACGCGCCGGGCAACGGCCCTCCCTCAGGCGCGCGGCGCCACTCCTCATTACATCTCATTTCATCTCCTATACTCATTGGCCCAGCAGCGCTTCGACTTCGGCCGGGGTATGAACCGGTGCGCCGCACGCGTAATTCCGGCAGACGTAAACGGCCGGCTCACCGCCCGCGGCCGTCTTGCCGGCCAGCATGGCGATGCCGTCGGCGCGGCCGGGCGGGGCCGCCGCCATTAAACGATTGGGCAGGTAGCGGCGCCAGACCGCCGCGACAAGGACGCGCGTCGAGTCGGCGGCGGGATCGCCGATGACGGCCACTTCGGGGGGCGCCGCGAGCTCGAAATCCAGAGCGCAGAGCGCCTGGTGGTGGGCCGCCGGAATCGCCGCCATCTGGTCGGCCAGAGAAGCCAGAACGGCGCGCGCGGCTTCGCGATACGGCGGGCGGTCGAGCAGCCGTCCCAGACGCGCCAGGGCCAGGGCGGCCAGCGCGTTGCCCGAAGGCACGGCCCCGTCATAATAGTCCTTCAAACGGGCGGGCGCCGCCGGGTCGCGCCCGTCGGCGGTGTAGAATCCGGCGCCGGCGGGGTCGCCGAAGCGCTCGATCAACGCGCGGGCCAGGCCGTCGGCCTCGCGCACGAGGGCGGGATCGAACGTGGTTTCGTAGAGATCGAGCAGGCCGCCGATGAGGGCGGCGTGGTCTTCGAGGAACGCGCCGACGCGGGCCTGCCCGGCGCGCCACGAGCGACGCAGTCCGCCGCCATCACCGCGCATCTTCGCCAGGACGAATTGCGCCGCCCGGGTTGCCGCGCGAGCATAACGGTCATCGCCGGCGACCTGGGCGCCGCGCGCCAGGGCCGAAATCGCCAGGCCGTTCCAGCCGGCCAGAACCTTATCGTCGCGGGCCGGGGCGGCGCGGCGGCCGCGCAATTCGAGCAGGCGGGCGCGTAGCGCGTCAAGCCGCGAGGCCAGGAACCGCGGATTCAGATTACGCAGGCTCGCGTAGTCCTCCAGCGGCAGGCGCACATTGAGTATGCTGCCGCCCTCGCCCTCGGCCCAGTTGCCCTGGGGCGTGACGCCGTAGTAATCCGCGAACAGAGCCCCATCCACGCGGCCCAGGGCGTTTTCGAGCTGGCCGGGCGTCCAGAGGTAATAGCGGCCCTCGCCCTCGGCACTGTCGGCGTCCTGGGAGGCGCAGAAGCCGCCATCCAAATCGCTCAACTCGCGCAGCACGTAATCGAGCGTTTCCCGCCCAATGCGCAGGAAAAAGGGATCGCCGGTGACGGCGTGGGCGTCGAAATAGACGGGCGCCAGCAAGGCGTTGTCGGTGAGCATCTTCTCAAAGTGCGGCACGAGCCAGGCGTGGTCGGTCGCATAACGATGGAAACCGCCGCCGATCTGGTCGTAGATGCCGCCGCGCGCCATTTTCTTGAGCGTCGAGGCGGCCATCTCCAACGCGCGCGCGTCGCCCGTGCGCGCGTGCCGGCGCAGGAGCAGGGCCAGTGCCATCGGCGCGGGGAACCGGGGCGCTTCGCCGAAGCCTCCGTAGACGGGGTCGTAACGGCCGGCCAATTCGGCGACGGCCCGATCGAGCAATTCGGGCGAGAGGCTCCCTTCGCCGCCGGCCGTTCGCCGGGCGATCCGGTTCAGGGCGGCGATGACCTCGCGGCCGCTGGCCAGGATTCCGTCTCCGTCACGCTCCCAGATTTCATGGATGCGCAGCAAAATATCATCGAATCCCGGCCGGCCGAGGCGCGACCGGGGCGGGTAGTAGGTGCCGCCGAAGAAAGGCTCGCCGGCGGGCGTGAGAAAAACGCTCATCGGCCAGCCCCCGGTGCCGCTGAGTATCTGGACGGCCTGCATGTAGAGCGCGTCAAGGTCGGGCCGCTCCTCGCGGTCAACCTTGATGGCGACATAGTAACGATTGAGGACGTCGGCGATGGCGCGGTTTTCGAACGACTCGCGCTCCATCACGTGGCACCAATGGCAGGCCGCGTAGCCGATTGATAAAAAGATCGGCATGTTCTCGGCGCGGGCGCGCGCGAAGGCCTCGTCGCCCCACGGATACCAGTCCACCGGATTATGGGCGTGCTGAAGCAGGTAAGGACTGGTTTCATGGATCAGGCGATTGGCATGGGCGGCGTGTTGCATCGGCGGCGCCTTTCGGTCTGGTGGCGGGTCGTCGCGCAGGACCGGCGTGCGTCTCGCGCATCACTTATTAATTATATCGTTCGCCGGCCCCGGCGGCCACGGAAAGCAGGCGGCCGTTTCGACTTCATACCGCGGAAGTGTTATTTTCCTGTTGCGCGTGGGGCTATAAAATGAATCGAGTGCCTGTTTTTAAAAAAAAATGTCATGGGCCCGTGACGCTTGGGAAATCGTGAACTATATGGATATATTAGTGAAGGTTATTGCCACGAACAACGTCCGCCGCGCGTCGTGTAATAGATTTGTTTCGACTTTCATCCGGGCGCGGCCGGCATCCGATGCGATAAACAGCGAACCTCGATCGGTCGCATTAACGCAGGCCCAGGGAACGAGGTTTATTCCCCCGTCCAGGAGCGCGCTTCAGGGCGGGGGGGCACGAAGGAGGCACCCATGTTTTCGACCGCCATCCGTCAGAAAACCAAGCGCATCAACTTATGGCTGCTTGCGGCCGGATTGGCCATGTTGGCCGCGTTGGCCGCGGCGCCCGCCGCCGCGAAAAGTCCGAAGGCGCCCAAGCCCCCCAGCAACACGCCGAACAAGAACCAGACCAAGTTCGAAATCGGCTTTCTCCAGAAACAGATCGACTTCCACCAGCGGGGGATCGCCCTGGCCATGTGGATCGACGCTCAGACCACCGGCACCCAGACAACCGACACCGAAACGAGTTTCACGGAATTGCGGTTGTTCGTAAGCGATTTCCTCATCCGCGAGCAGAACGAGCAGGCAACGATGCTTGCCTGGCTGCAAACCTGGTACGGCATCACGTATATCCCGAAAAGCATGTCGATCGGCGACGCCGTCGGGGGGATGATGAAGACCCGGACCGACTTGCAATTCATCTCCGGCGCTCTGGGGGCGCTCATGGGCTATGAATCGAACGAACTCGCCCAGATGAAGCAGGTCGTCAAGGCGAACACGAAAAAAATGTATCACATGGAACTGAAAACGTTCGCGACGGACATCCTTATCATCAACCAGGACGATATTATGCTCTTCAAGGACTGGAAGCGAACACTCGCCATGATGGCGGCGGCCGGCTATTAGCGTTCCGGCCTTCCCGCTCGTTCGCCGGCGGCCCCGATCCGCGGCCGCCCCCGCCACGAATGTCCGCCCCCGGAGCCCACCCGCAAGGCCGCCGGGGGCGGCCCTTTTTTTCGCGCCGGAGCGGAAACGCGGCGACTCCCGCCACGGGCGGGCCGGCCCATCTAATTACTGGACATGGAACCGGCGTATAGTCAGAATCGGAGAGAATGACCGGCCCCCGCCGGCGGCGCGGCAGCCCCCGGCGAGCCGCGGAAGGCGAACCATGACCGACGCTGAACCACTCGACACGCCCCTCAGCCGCGACGAAATGATCGCCGTCATCGAGGGGCGCGGCGCGGCGCGGCGCGTGCCCGTGCTCCTCCACTTCTGGACGCATCCCACGACCTTCGGCGATCGCCAGGGGGCCGTCGAGCGCCTGCTGGCCCGCTGGCCTCACGACGTTCAGGTGGTGCCCATCCGCATGCCGGCGGTGTATGAGACGCCCGGCGACGGCCTGCCCTTCAGCGATGAGTATCGCTGGGTCGACTATGACCGCCCGCCCACGCCCGCTGCCTCAGCCGGCCTCGATGCCCAGGTGGCCATCGACGACTGGGCGCGCCTGGACGGCGTTCTGGAGCATTTCCCCGACCCGCGCTACGGCGGCCTGCTGGCCCCCGGCTCGCCGCCCGACGGCCGCTACCGGCTGGGCACCTGGTGGTTCTGCCTTTTCGAGCGCCACTGGCAACTGCGCGGCATGGCCAACGCCCTGACGGATTACTACACCGCGCCCGAAGCGGTGCATCGCCTGTTTCGCGCGCTGACCGATTTTTATCTGGCCGTCATGGAGCGCGCCGCGCGCGAGCGGGGCGTCGACGGCTTCATGACCAGCGACGACCTGGGCACGCAGACGGGCACGTTTTTTTCCACCGACGTGTTCGACGAGTTTTTTCGTCCTTATTACCGGGAACTCATCGCCCGCGCCCACGAGCTTGGCCGCCACTTCTGGCTGCACGCCTGCGGTAATATCGAAAGTTTCCTGCCGGGCTTTATCGACCTGGGCCTCGACGTGATTCACCCGATCCAGAAATACACCATGGACGAGCGCGAGATCGCCCGGAAGTTCGGAGGGCGGATTACCTTCTGGGCCGGCTTCGACGTCCAGCGCATCATCCCCTGGGGCACGGCCGACGAAGTGCGCGACGAGGTGCGCGCGATGATCGACACCTACTGGCGCCCCGAGGGGCGCTTCATGTTGACGGCCGGCAACGGCATCAACGGCGACTGCCCGTTGCCCAGTCTGGAGGCGCTATACGAAGAAGCCTTTACGGCGGGTAAGAAGGAGCGGATGCTCATAAAGTAAGTAAGCAACGGCAACGATATAGAATCCGTATTTCTTCGTTATCGTAATCGTAATCGTAATCGAAAACCAAACCGATATGTAACACCGATCACGATCACGATCACGATAACGATCACGATCGCGAGGAATCGGAGAGCGTCTGGCAAACATCGTGAACACATGGGATCGTCGCTGACAATCGATCACGATCACGATAATGATTACGAGAGGGGCGCAATCGTTGTTACACGAATGGATATTAAGGGGAACAACGAGATGACGGCACAATTTCCGGTGCGGCGATTGCGGCGGTTGCGGATGACGCCGGCGTTGCGCGACCTCGTGCGCGAGACGCGCCTGCACGCCGAAGACCTGATTTACCCGCTCTTTGCCTGCCCCGGCAGCGGGGTGCGGCGCGAAGTGCCGTCGATGCCGGGGGTCTTTAACCTGTCGGTCGACCAGGTCGTCGAGGAATGCCGCGCGGCGGCCGACCTGGGCTTGCGCGCCGTCCTGTTCTTCGGCATTCCGGAGGCCAAAGATGAAGCGGCGACCGGCGCCTGGAGCGATGACGGCATCGTGCAGCGGGCCCTGCGCGCCGTCAAGGACGCCCTCGGGGACCGCCTGGTTCTCATGGCCGACACCTGCCTGTGTGAATACACCAGCCACGGCCATTGCGGGATGGTGACCGGCGCGGGCGAGATCGCCAACGACTCGACCCTCGCGGTGCTGGCGCGCACGGCCGTCTCCCAGGCGCGCGCCGGGGCCGACGTCATCGCCCCGTCCGACATGATGGACGGGCGCGTCGGAGCGATTCGCGCGGCCCTCGACGGGGCTGGTTTCGCCAACACGCCGATCCTCTCCTATGCCGTCAAA
>JAMCWS010000420.1 GCA_023480605.1 bacterium | reverse complement strand
CAGGGCATGATGTTCGGTTACGCCTGCAATGAAACCCCCGAGCTGATGCCGATGCCCATCCAGCTCGCTCAACAACTCGTCAAGCGCCAGAGCGAGGTGCGCCGGGCCGGCACGATCAAGTGGTTGCGCCCCGACGCCAAGAGCCAGGTGACCATCGAATACGACGACAACTGGAAGCCGGTGCGCGTCCATACGGTGGTGCTCTCGACGCAGCACGCTCCCCTGTTCGGCGGCATGCGGCCCACGGCCGACGACCTCAAGCGCGAACAGGCCCAGATCCGCGCCGAAGTCATCGAGCACATCATCAGGCCCGTCATGCCCCCGGCGATGGTCGACGACCGGATCATCATCCACGTCAATCCGACCGGGCGCTTCGCCATCGGCGGCCCCCACGGCGACACGGGCCTGACCGGCCGCAAGATCATCGTCGACACCTACGGCGGCATGGGGCGCCACGGCGGCGGCGCCTTCAGCGGCAAAGATCCCTCGAAGGTCGATCGTTCGGCGGCCTACGCGGCGCGCTGGATCGCCAAAAACATCGTCGCCGGCGGCGCGGCCAACATCAACCCGGCGGTGGCCGGCATGGACGGCCGCGCGCCCGTCCATGCCGGCCACCGCCGGGTTGATGTTGGCCGTGCCGCCGGCGTCGAGGGTTTTGAGCGCCGGGGTCTGGCCCGGGTTGACGTGGGCGTAATATATTTTCCATCGGTCGGCCGCCTCGGCGCCGAAAGCCACCAGGCAGCCTTCGCCGTAGGGGGCCACGGTGGGATGGCCGAAACCCGTCATCGCCGGGGGCGTGAGAGCGGCGACCCGCTGGCGGCCCATCCTGCTGACGATGTAAACGCCCACGCGGGGCACGCCCTCGCCGCGCTCTTCGACGGCCATCCAGACGCGTCCCTGAACGTCGACCGTCAGGGCCGGATAATCTTCGAACGCTCCCTCGTGCCAAGGCTGCAGGACGATTTCCTCGACCTTGACGTCGTCGACGTAAGCCATGCCCGGCCGGCCGAACTTGGGCACCAGCATGAGCTGGATGATGAGTTCTCCCTCGCCGGACACGGGCGGGATATAAATGGTCCTGATGGTGTTCCAGGTTCTGGGAAAGCATTGGGTCTGGATCGCCGCCTTCTGGGTCTGGCCGGCCATTTTACCGATCAGCCAGCACCACGTGCGCGAATCGGGATTGACGTTGGCCGTCAGCAGGAGGGCGTGGCCGGGCTTGACGGAGAATGGGAGGCTGAGGCGCCGCTGCACCCCATGCTCGGAAAGGTCGGCCGCCAGCGAGTTCTCGCCCGACATGGCGCGGGTGGTCGAGACGGCCAATCCCTCGCCGGTCGGCTGAAGCTGACCGGATTCGAAGCCGGTCTGGGCGACCGTGCCCAGGAGCCAGCCGGGCGGGATGACGCCGCGGCCGGAGTCGCCGTCGGCCGACGCGGCGCCGTCGGCCGACGCGGCGCCGCGCGGGGCCAGGCCCGCCGCCGCAAGGACAAGGATCCCCAGCAACGCTCCGCCGGCCATCCAGGCCCGGCGCGGATGACTCATGCCCATGGTCTTCATGATAAGTCTTCTCCTCGTGGCCCGACCGGCCCGAACGATTGAGAACCGATGGCCGTCGCCGGCCATTGTGGATTTTGGATTAACCTAAACCTTTGGGGACGAATTCGCCAGCGTTGATTTAACGCGCACGGAGCGATCGGGGGCGATGGCATGACTCCCGGCGGCGGTGGGGCGGGCGATTTTTCGCTTTGATTCGCCCCCCATGCCGGATATCATGATGGAGCCCCACACGGTCACTCCCCATGGTTGCGGGGTGCACAGGGATCCCAGGCATGGGGCATGATCGGCAGGGCCGCGCCGTCGCCCCCCACTGCCGCCGCGACAATACCCACGAATGAGGAAATAATAAGCCATGGCGCCTCGAATGCGACTCTTTACATCGGAATCGGTTTCCGAAGGACATCCCGACAAGGTTTGCGACCAGATTTCCGACGCCATCCTGGACGCCCTGCTGACGGGCGATCCCAACTCGCGCGTGGCCTGCGAAACCCTGGCCACGACCGACCTGGTCGTCGTTTCCGGCGAAATCACCACCACGACCGAGATCGACTATCAAAAGGTGACCCGCGGCACCATCGCCCGCATCGGTTACACCGACGACGCCCTGGGCTTCACGGCCCACGGGTGCAAATACATCCAATCCATCCACGCCCAATCGCCCGACATCGCCATGGGCGTCGACGCGAAGGACGACAAGGAACAGGGCGCCGGCGACCAGGGCATGATGTTCGGTTACGCCTGCAATGAAACCCCCGAGCTGATGCCGATGCCCATCCAGCTCGCTCAACAACTCGTCAAGCGCCAGAGCGAGGTGCGCCGGGCCGGCACGATCAAGTGGTTGCGCCCCGACGCCAAGAGCCAGGTGACCATCGAATACGACGACAACTGGAAGCCGGTGCGCGTCCATACGGTGGTGCTCTCGACGCAGCACGCTCCCCTGTTCGGCGGCATGCGGCCCACGGCCGACGACCTCAAGCGCGAACAGGCCCAGATCCGCGCCGAAGTCATCGAGCACATCATCAGGCCCGTCATGCCCCCGGCGATGGTCGACGACCGGATCATCATCCACGTCAATCCGACCGGGCGCTTCGCCATCGGCGGCCCCCACGGCGACACGGGCCTGACCGGCCGCAAGATCATCGTCGACACCTACGGCGGCATGGGGCGCCACGGCGGCGGCGCCTTCAGCGGCAAAGATCCCTCGAAGGTCGATCGTTCGGCGGCCTACGCGGCGCGCTGGATCGCCAAAAACATCGTCGCCGGCGGCGCGGCCAACATCAACCCGGCGGTGGCCGGCATGGACGGCCGCGCGCCCGTCCATGCCGGCCACCGCCGGGTTGATGTTGGCCGTGCCGCCGGCGTCGAGGGTTTTGAGCGCCGGGGTCTGGCCCGGGTTGACGTGGGCGTAATATATTTTCCATCGGT
>JAMCWS010000023.1 GCA_023480605.1 bacterium | reverse complement strand
CCTGAGCGACACACTGACGGCAACCGAACTCACCCCCCGCGAAATCGTCCGGCGAACGCTCGATTTCGATAATCCCCCGCGCGTGGCCCGTTCCTTCGCGCCGGGCGACCTGGTTGCCGCCGGGCCGAGTATCCCCAATCCCGAAGGCGCCTGGCGCCAGATTGCCGATGGCTCGTGGCGCATGCGCGACATCTGGGGCAACGTCTGGGCGCGGCTCGAAAACCACTCGAAGGGCGAGGTCCACACCGGCGCGTTGGCCGACCTGGCCGACGCCGCGACGATCCCGCTGCCCGATTTCTCGTCGCCGCAGGTCTACGCCCGCGCCCGCGAGGTGTTTGCCTCCCGTCCCGACCACTACCATATCGGCGCCGTCGAGGGATTCGCCTTCAGCGTCGCCCGCAAGATGCGGCGGATGGAACAATACCTGATGGATCTGATGGTCGATCCCGAGGCGCTGGCCGTTCTGCATGACCGCATCGACGCACGCATTATTCAGCAAATCGACGGGATGGCCGCCGCCGGAGCCGACGCCGTCATGATCGCCGAGGACTGGGGCACGCAAACCCAACTGCTCGTGAATCCGGACCTCTGGCGCGCGGAATTCAGACCCCGATTCGCGCGCCTTTGCACCCGCGTCCACACCGCCGGCCTGAAAATGTTCATGCACTCGTGCGGCAAAATGACGGCCATTATCGGCGACCTGATCGAGACGGGCGTCGACCTGCTCCAGATCGACCAGCCCACGCTGCACGGCATCGACACCCTGGCGGCGTTCCAGGAAGGGGCGAAGATCACCTATTGGTGCCCGGTCGACATCCAGCGCACGCTCCAGTCGCGCGACGAGGCCGCCATCCGCGCCGGGGCGCGCGAACTCCTCGACAAGCTCTGGCGCGGCCGGGGAGGCTTCATCGCCGGCTATTACGGCGACAACGCCTCGATCGGCCTCGAACCGCAGTGGCAGGAACTGGCCTGCGACGAGTTCGCTCGCCACGGCGTCGCCGCCAAATACCGGTGACCCGATTACCCCCCCCCGCCCCCGGCCCGGAACGCTATTCGTTCTTGAGGATTTCGCGGCAGGCGCGCTCATCGGCGCGGAGCTGGGCAATCAGCGCCTGAAGCGATTCGAAGCGCCGCTCCTTGCGGATGCGGGCGATGAATTCCACTTCCACCTCGCGGCCGTAAAGGTCGCCCGTGAAGTCAAACAGGTGCACCTCCTGCGTGCGCCGCTCCGCCCCGAAGGTCGGCCTCACCCCGATATTCATCATTCCGCCCCACTCGCCCCCGCTCAACCGCAGGCGCACGGCATATACGCCGTCGCCCGGCACCAGGCGTCCCGCCGGCGGCGCCAGATTGGCCGTCGGGTAGCCGAGTTGGCGCCCGCGCCCGTCGCCCCGCACGATCGTGCCCCGCAGCGCGTAGTTGCGCCCCAGCAGCAGGCGGGTCTCGGCCAGGTTGCCGTCGTAGAGGCTCTGGCGAACGCGGGTTGACTTGATGGCCGAACCCCCGTCGACCAGCGACTCGCACACCTCGACCTCGAATCCCAGGGCGGGTCCCATGGCCTGCAACAAATTCACGTCGCCCGCCCCGCCCGCGCCGAACCGGAAGTCGCGCCCGCAAGCAATGTAGTGCGCGTGACAGACGCCAGCGATGACGCGCTCGACGAAATCGCGCGCCTCGGTGGCCGCGAACCGAGGGGTGAATTCGAGCATCAGACACAGGTCGGCGCCGTAGTGCTCGAGCAGGCGCGCCTTTTCCTCCGGGCTGGTGAGCAACTGCGGCGCATAGGGCGGCGCCAGCACCGACAGCGGATGCGCCGTGAACGTGAGGACCATCGCCCGTTGGCCCAACTGCCGGGCGCGCCGTCGCGTGTTGCGGATCAAGAGTTGGTGGCCCCGGTGGACTCCGTCGAAAACGCCGATGCTGAGACAAACCCCGCCCGCCGTCACCGCGCCAACCGACTCTAGATCCGTGAACAACTGCATGTCTTGCAAACTCCCTCGGCAAACATTCAACCTCCAACTATTTTACGCCGTCCCGCCGCCGTGGACAACCGGATTGAGGCTGGCGACCGGAGACCCGGAGACCGAAGACTTCAGGTTTCAGGTTTTAAGCCATATGCTCCCACCGGACCGCCCGTTTGGAGTTCAAGCTCCAGCTTGATATGTTGCGTATATCCGGGACCGAAACCAGGGCCTGTTAACACTATAGAGCCTGCATTTTCAGAATAGAGCCTGCATTTTCAGAGACCTGCAAGTAATCGAAAGTTGAGTCCCGCCAGGGACGGATGCCTTCAGCCCGCCATGATAATGGCGGGATCCGGGAAAACGGCGCAAACCGAGTCCCGCAAGGGACGGCTGCGATGAGATATTGGTTTTTATCCAACTTTAGTGTTAACAGGTCCTAATAGCCATCAGTCCGTAGCCCTTAGCCCATAGTCTCCGGTTTTCCGCTTCCAGCCTTCGATCTACCGCCTCACATCCCCTTGCCGCTGCGGGTGCTGACCCTTCCGGCGGCCCTCATGCATCTGGCGGCGCTGGCGCTGCTCTTCGGAGTAATCGCGGCGCTGGAGTTCGTCGGGCGGCGGATGAAGTGACGTGCCGGCGCGGGTGAATCCTCCTGCGCGCCGGCTCTCGGAGTGCGGACGCGGATGCGGCCGGGTCGTGACGGGGTAGTGAGAAGCGGACCCCCACGGCGACAATTTCAACGAAAGGCTCCCGATGTCCGACCGGCCGCTGCGAATCCTCGAAATGGCTTCCCACGGCTCGATGCAGCGCGGAGGAGCCGTGCAGATGATCCGCCTGGCCCGCGGCCTGGCCGAGCGCGCCCACGCGGTGACGGCTCTCTTCAACACCGCCAACGAAGCCGCGATCCAAACCGACCAGACCGCGCGCGCCGCCCGGGCGGGGGTGCGCCTGGCCGCCCTGAAACTGGACGACCCCCAGGCCGCCGAGGGGCTGCGGGCGCTGTGGCGCCAGGGGGGCTTCG
>JAMCWS010000055.1 GCA_023480605.1 bacterium | reverse complement strand
TCCTGATGAAAATCGTCGAGATGGGCATCCCGGCGGGCGTGGCGTTTGGCGCGTTCATCGTCGCGGCGATGGCTCGCGTCTGGGCGGTTTTCCTTCGCTGGAGCCCCGCCAACTCCCATTACGCCGACTACTACCGGGCGCTGGGCCTGTGGCTGGGCTGCCTTGGCTTTTTGGGGATGAACCTGTTCGATTACAACTATGCCAACTTCAGTCTGGGGCCGATGTTCATGGGGATGCTGGGGATTCTGCTGTCGGTGGCGCTGGATCTGGAATCGGCTCAAACGGTCCCGGCGCCAGCCGCCGGTAGAGCGCCAGAGTCCGGCGCACATGCGAACGCACGCTAAACAGTTCGCCGACGCGCCGCGGCCCGGCGGCCGGATCAAATCGCGCTGCCTCGCCCTCACGGCATAATACCTGAATGATTTTCTCGGACAAATCCGCCGCGTCGGCCGGCCGGAACAGCAGGCCGGTGGACGGTGCGGCGATGATCTCGCGTGGCCCCCAGCCGTCGGGTCCGATCACCGGCACGCCGGCTTCGAGTCCTTCGACGGCGACCATGCTGAACGACTCGCGTTCGGAGGGGATGACCAGGGCGTCGAGGGCGCGGATCAACCGGCGGGCGTCGGAGCGGAAGCCAAGGAACCGCACGCAGTCGGCGAGGCCTTCATCACGCACCCGGCGCTCAAGCATGGCCTTGTGGGCCTGCTCCTCGGTGCTGCCGAACAGCGCGTCGCCAATCAACCAGACGCGCAGGTCGGGCTGGCGGCGGCGCACGGCGGGCAGAGCATCGAGCAGATGCTGGTGGCCCTTGATCGGCTGGAAGCGACCGACGACGCCGATAAGCGGCGCGTTCTCCAGGACGGCAAACTCGGCGCGGATGGCGGCGCGGGTCGCGGTCGCGGTTTCATCCGCAAACGGCGCGATCCCCAGGTAATCGGTCGAGGTGCGGCCGGGTTGAGGGAGACAGCGCGCCACTTCGAGGCGTACGGCCTCGCTGACGCAGGCCGCGTGTGTGGCGAAGCGGCGGGCGATCCAGCGTTTGGCGGGCCGGTCGACCTCAAACCATCCGTGGCAGGTCCAGATGAGCGGCAAGCCGTGGCTTCGAGCGGGCCGTCCGGCGTAGAGCATGGCGAAAAAATGGTTGGCGTGGATCAGCGAAGGGCGGACTTCGCGAATGATTTCATCGATTCGGCGCGCGGCGGCAAAGCTGTAGCAGGGCAGCGCGCCGCGGCGTAGTCGCAGCGGCCAATCGACGAGAAGCGTTTCGATCTTCATGCGTTCAAGGGCATCGGTGACGGGGCCGGTCTGCCGGGTGACGACCACGGGGCGCACCGTCGGCACGACCCTCCGCCACTCGTCGATAAACGCCAGGAAGCTGGTCTCGCCGCCACCGAGGTCAACGTGGTCGAGGAGGTAGAGAACGGTGATCTGGGCGGATGAGTTGTTCATATGCCTCCCTCAAACCGCGCCGCGATCGTGCCGCTCGTTTCTTCCAGTGTTACGTGCGCGGCCAGGTATTGGGCCAGCGGCTGATAGCGCTGGAGTTCCGTCGCCGTCAGCTTTTCCGGTCCCAACTGGCGCGACGGATTCTCGACTGTCGGCAGGATGGTCAGTGCCAGCGGCCGGCCAAGCCAGGCGCGCGCCTCGGACTCGGGGATCTCCAAGTCGCCCAGCCAAATCTGATCGCCCAGCGCCAGGCCGCGATGTTCCATTCGCTGGCCGATGGCCTGCTCCGCCAAGGTCTTCTGATCGGCCCGGTCAATCAGGCAGAGCCGGTATTCGCGACGGATGTCGATCGGCTGTTCGGCCCGCAGCGGCAGGCCGAAAGCGAGCCGGCCGTCCTCGACCCACGACGCGGGAGGGCCGGCGCTGAAGGCGGCGGTGAGCGGTGACCAGATGTCGTCGATCCGCCGAATCCGCACAAGCGGCCTCGAGGCGATGGGGCGGCTGAGTTTGATTTCAGTGGAGAGCGGCGCGTTCGCCAGCGTTCCCGGAGGCGACAGGAATCGGCCGACGATTTCTTCGCGCGCCTCAACGAGGATGGGTTCTTCGCTGGTACTATCCAGCCCCCACTCGCTGCTCAGCCGGGCGATGGCCGCGAATGTGGCTACGCCCAAGCCGACGCGCCGGCGAGTCAGGTTGAGTCGCCGGCCGTTGACGATAATCTCCGTCGCTCGGCAATCGGGCGTCAGGCCGATGGCCAATTCATACTCACCGGGGACTTCGAAATAGGCGTCGAGGCGATAGCGGTCGGCAGGGCGAGTGCCGGCGTCTGGGCCCTCGGCAAGGCGCGGCATGAGTGGAAACAAGGCGTGGCCCCGAGTGACGTGAATATCGTGGCCGAGGCCGGCAAGCCAGCCGGTCACCTGCGAGTGCGGGGCACGGTGCATCTTAAAGGCAAAACGCGTTGAGCCTTGCCCCACCGGGGCGGGGTTCGGCCAGAACGGGATTTCATTAAAGATAACCAGGGCGCTGAACGGGTTGAGCCGGTCGAGCAGCGCAAGTTCGGGACGGACGGACCAGTCGGTGGCGTCCTCGATGCGATTGCGCGCCGGCGAGTTCCAGTAATCATGGCCCGAGAATTGATGGCGGCTGGCGGCGAGGCGATTGAGGAAAAACCAGTTTTGCGGGCGCGGGCCGATCATCAGCGCACCCAGCGAATACTTTTCGTAAACCTCGCGCAGGAAACCCTCCTTTTCATAGTTGAACCAGCCCGGACTCCAATAGGCGGCCGCTTGGCGGTTGTGGCGGGCCGTGGCGAGGAATAGTGCCAGGCAAAGGATTGGGACGCTGATTAATTGAAGCGCCGCGCGTCGCCGTGGACGGTGGCGCGCGGCGAGCCAGAAGAGCGAGCGCAGCGCGAGCGCCGCCAGCGCGACGATCAGGATCACGCCGGCCAGCGTGGCCAGCGTGAAATAGCGTTCGGCGGGGACGGGGCGCAGATGGCGATTGAAGGAGACGGCCAGACTGTTGGCGAAGATCAGG
>JAMCWS010000366.1 GCA_023480605.1 bacterium | reverse complement strand
TTGGCCGCCTTCGCGCTGGAATAAACGGCCAATCGGACAATCGATCCGTCCGGTGGAACCCTTCAATATTGAATACCCCCCACGGCGGCCGCGGTCCATATATGCTCTGACTGGGAGTGAGGAAAGACGAAGACCGGATAATCTATCCATTGCACATTCCGGTTGACGGGGCGGATGGAAACTGACAAATAAATAGGCGTCTGGAAAACAATCAAGTGCATTTTCCGCGAGGAGTGTCACGGCCATGATTTCGGATTCGCGAAAGCCGTTTGCCCTGTATTCGTTTACCATCGGCCCGGTCCAGGGGTTCATCGCCTCGGCGCGGACGGCCCGAGACTTGTGGTCGGGAAGTTACATCCTTTCGTGGCTGACGGCGCACGCCATGGCCAAAATGGTCGCGTTGCGTGGGAAGCCGCTGGTTGGGAAGTACGACCAAAATCCCCTTTATCGCCTTGCGACCGGGAATATGTCATCAACGCCTCGGGATGCCAATCTACTGTCGTGTCTGCCCAACAACTTCATTGCCACGTTCGAGGAAGCCGATGACGCGCAGTTGGCCGAAGTGGCCAAGGCGGCCGAAGCGGCGGTGATGGAGGAATGGTGCAGGATCGCCGCCGCGGTCAAAGCTTTTCTCGACGAAAAGTGGGGAGGGGCCCACCCCGGTTGGGATGAAGGCTGGGATGACCAGATCACAGGATTCTGGGATTTGCGGTCGGCATGGATTCCGGCCGGTTGCGACGCAGTCGGGCTGGCCAGGGGTCTCAGAATCCACGATCTCGCAGCCGCGGGTGACCCGGATTTCCAGGCCCGCAAGATGCTGCTTGGCCGGTTGGCCGCTACGCGGAAGATGCTCCGCCAGGTCCCACCGCACGAGCCGCCCGAAGAAACGCGTCCCAAATGCAGTCTGCGGGGCGACCTGGCGCAGATGGGGCCGCGGGCCCGAGGAGCCGAGGATCCGATGGCCTGCGCTGCGGATTTCTGGAAAGCCGCGGCTCCGGTGGCGGTGATGCACTCCGAACGGCTTTGCGCCCGGGACCGGTTCTGCGCCATCAGCCTGGTCAAGCGTTTTGCCTGGGCCTGCTATTTCCATGAACGAACGGGCTTCGAATACGAGCCGAACCGCATGCACATCCACGACACGGCCACGATCGCCGCGATGGACTGGCTCCAGCAGGTCGCGCAAAACGATCCACCTCTCTATGAAGCAACATCTCAGTGGTCGGGTCACTGGCTTCACTGGGCCGACCGACTACTGATAGAATCGCCGAAAAACGAATTGCCGGAAAACGAGGAGCCCTGCCCCAAAGAGGTAGGGACACGCATCCTAACGGCGCGCGAACGAGCCAAGGGTATGGACCTGCCCGCCCGGCCCCCGGCCTACTACGCCATCCTCGCTTTGGACGGTGACCGGATGGGCGAGCGGTTCAAGAATGCCGACGGCCATAACCATCTTGCGATCAGCGGCACGCTGGCTGGCTTCGCTCTCGAGCGCGTTCCTCTAATCGTCGAAAACCATCTCGGCACGCTGATCTATGCCGGCGGGGACGACGTGCTAGCCCTGTTGCCTACCGCCACGGCGCTGGCCTGCGCCAAGGCCATCCATGACGAACTCGGTGCACTCGCCATCCCAGGTGGCTCAATCGCGTCTTCGGCCGGGATCGCCGTGGCCCACTACAAGTTCAACCTTCAGGATGCCATTCAGGCGGCGCGGGAAGCGGAGAAGATGGCCAAGAAGGCCGGGCGCGACCGTTTTAGGCTTTCGATCCTGCGCCGCTCGGGCGAACACACCACCGCCGTCGCCCCTTGGATTTGCGTCGACGAAGTGGACGGCCTTGTGAGCGAGTTCCGCGCCGGCAAGTCCGACCGTTGGGCTTACCAGTTGCGCGCCGGTTGCGCCACGATGCTCGACGGCGCGAACGCCAAGCTGGACGGCGAACTGGCCGCGTCGCTCTGCGCCATGATCGACGCCGACGCCCATCGCCTGATCAAGCGCAAGAATGAGGGCGAGGTCCCCGAGGACGCCGAAAATGTCTGGGATCGATTGGTCGAAAAACTCATAAATCAGGTCCAAGGCAAGGGTTCGCCGCCGCTCAAAGCACGCGAAACCGCCCTCATCCTGGTTCAATCGGCTTCGTTCCTGGCCCGCGGCAAGGAGGAGAATTGACCATGAATCACGCCGCTGCTCTCGACCCGGCTTCACGCATCGGCCTGCTCATCGAGCCGCTCGATACGCTGTTTTTCCGCGACGGACGGCCCTTTGCCTCCGCCGATCGCGGCCACTCCGATTTCCCCACGCCGCAGACGCTGGCCGGCATGCTGCGCACCCATCTCATGGCGTTGGCCGGCGTGCGTCCGGGTGAAATACACGGTTTGCGCGAACACCCCGATCACCCGACCCACTGGATCTCCCATGTTGCCTTTCAGGGACTCTGGCTGGCCCAGGTCGGCACCCGACAAGCGCGCGATGTCGTCGAGCCCTGCCTGCCCGCTCCGGCCCACCTCATGCAGACCGACGACGATCCGCCACGCTATATCCTCCACACGCCGCTCTCACCCGCGATCGAAATGCCCGGCTGGCAGAGCCCCTCGCTCCACTATCCGCAGATGCGGCCCCTCATGCATCTGGGGTCCACGGACGGCAAGCTCAAGCCCTGCGAAGACTTCCTGACTCTCGAAGGGCTCAAGAAGGTTCTCCAGGATGAAACGCCCGGCAACCGGGCCAGCGGCGATTGGATCCGCAAGTCCTGCCTCTTCGACCACGAGGAACGTGTCGGTATCGGCATCGACGCGGCCACCGGCACGACCGGAGACGGACGCATCTATTCGGCCCGCCACCTGCGCTTGTGCGAGAACGTCGCCTTCTACGCCGAAGCCGGTTGGGAATCGAACGGCGCGGCCCCTCCCGAACCGCACTGGTTGGACGAGGCCTTCCCCGCCGATGGCGTCGTGCTGCCCTTCGGCGGCGAGGGCCGCCGCGTGCTGGTGC
>JAMCWS010000278.1 GCA_023480605.1 bacterium | reverse complement strand
CGTGGGGGGGAACAGAGGTCATCGGCGGTCACCTACGACCGTCGGCGCGCCGGCGCGCCAGAGATATACAACTCAATGCAAAAAGCAAACTGCAAGATACATGTGTAAAAGCCGACTCTGTTAGTATATTTTGCATTATTAGTATTTATATCGCTTTTTTTTTAAATATATTGGACCGCGCCAAAGGGGTGCGGCTATTTCATATCCCAGGGGCGGATGATATCGCGGAATCCGCGGTCGTATCGGCGGCGCCGGGCGGCCTCGCGCTCGTCGAGTTCGCGCAGTTCGCCCCACGACTTCCGGTCTTCGGCTTCGAGTTGGCGGCGGCGGCGGGCATCTTCGAACGCCTCGTAGTGCTCCACCGCGCCGCCGGCCAGGCCCATCGCCAGGTTGGCCAGCAGCGCCGGCAGCAGCACGAATGCCCCCAGCACCGACAGCCCCAGCGCCACGGCGGCCGCGGCGCCGATGACCAGCGCCAGCAACGCGGCGAAAAAATGCGCTCCCGTGACAAGAAAGCCGCGCTTGAGCGCCCGGCCCACCGGCAGATCCTGGAGAGCCAGAAAGGCCCAGCCCACCTGGACGGCCATGAAGCCGAAGACGCCGATCCAGAAAAACAAAACCATCAGCCCCAGCCGCAGGAGGGGAGGCAACGCGCCCGAGAGGGCGGCATTGGCGTAAAAGCCCAGGTTGAAAACAACGAGGGCTTCCACGGCGAGCAGGATGGCGCCCATCGCGGTCGAACGCCAGGCGAGCCGGCGAAAATCGACCCAGTAGGCCTGCAGGCCGATCGATTCCTCGCGCTCGCAACGGGCGGCCAGGCCGAGCAACCCACCCCAGGCCGCCGGGGCGGTCAGGAGCGGCAGGCAGAGCATAAAGGCCAACGTGCCGGCGAGCAGCCAGGCGCCGAGGCTGTCGTAGGTGTTCCAAAAAAAACGAAAAATAATCCGACGCACCATGGCGCGCACCCGCCCGCGAGATCGATCCGGCCCCAAATGGCCAGCCCATTCTTGGCCACGGGGGACGAAAGATCAACCATTCATGCCGCGGCGGAATCGACGGCGCCTCAGCGAAACAGGTTGTATTTGATAATGCACCAGATGGCGCGGAAGCCGTCGCGCCAGCCGATTTTCTTGCCCTCTTCGTAAGTGCGTCCGTAATAGGAAATGCCGACTTCGTAAATGCGGCAGCCCAGGCGCGCCACCTTGGCGGTGATTTCGGGTTCGAAGCCGAAGCGCGGCTCCTCGATGCGGATGCGCCGGATGACTTCGCGGCGGAAAAGCTTGTAGCACGTTTCCATGTCGGTCAGGTTGATGTTGGTGAACATGTTGGAGAGGGTGGTCAGGAAACGGTTGCCCATGTAATGCCAATAATAAACCACGCGGTGCGCCCCCGTGCCGAGAAACCGCGAGCCGTAGACGACGTCGGCCTTGCCGGCCAGGACCGGCTCGAGCAGCGTCGGGTATTCGTTGGGATCGTATTCGAGGTCGGCGTCCTGGATGACGACCCAGTCGCCCATGCAGTGCTCGAAACCCGTGCGCAGGGCCGCCCCCTTGCCTTGGTTGACGGAGTGATGCAGGGCGCGAATGACGCCGGGGTGGGCAAGCGCCAGGGCGTCGATCACGCTGCCGGTGGCGTCGCTCGAGCAATCGTTGACGATGACGATTTCGCGCCCGAGGCCCGGCAGCGGCGCGGCCAGGACGGCCTTGACGATCTCCTCGATGGTGCCGGCTTCGTTGTAAGCCGGGATGACGATCGAGAGCGTGCCGGCGGCGATTGGATGCGCGGAAGCCGCGGAGCCTTGTTTCGTGGTGTCGGGGTCGGAGCGATTCACGGTCGCCTTCCATCGCCGGATCGGTTCGGGCGGGGCGATATCATCCCAGCGATTAAAGGAAAAGGGGCGGGCCATTGGCAATCTTAAAATGAAATGCGGATGAGGGGGACGCATCATGGGGAAAGGATCAAGGGCATCCAAAGACGCAAAGGACGGCAGGGGCCGAAAGGACGGAATGGGTTCCCTAAGACCTATTCGGTTTTCGAGGGGGAAATTTATCATAATGCGCAAAATGCATTAATATTAATATTACATTTAAAGGCAATGGCCGGACGGCCGCCGGGGGCGGACGGGCGGCCAGGGCGGCCGAACGCGGGGAAGGAAGGTCGGGGGCGTGGCGGAAAGCGTTTTTCGGATTGCGGCGGCGAGGGCGGCCGTGGTATAAGGAAATTGGAATCCGGTCAAGAAAGACGCCCGTTTGGTGGCGTCGCGCCGGAGGGAACCAAGGCGGCGGGAAACGAAAAATCCGATCGGGCGCGTCGGATTCCTGTTGCAATCGAAAATGGATTTAAGTTATGCTCGTGAAGTGCCGAAAAAGATAATTGAAATCATCCGCAAAGGATGATAATAGGTGAGTTGTATTGACATTAGAATTTTAGGGTTTGACCCCTGTGCGGTTGGTGGTCCAACGATTCTTTTTGAACCAACACCTCTAAAAGGGAGCCCAATACCGAACGTGGCTTGCACGCCCTCTAGGCGGGGATCCAAAAAGCGCTTGGCAACGGCACCCACTTGAATTTTAGAGGTTCAAAAAATCACGGGTCACGGCTTAACGGGGGTCAACATTTGTACGCCCCCCGCCGCGCCGGCGGCGCCATCCCCCGGCGGCGCGCCGAGGCGCCGGCGCAGGAATGCGTCCCAGCGCGCGGACTCGGTCACCCGCATCGCGATCTCCAACACCACCATCGGCACCCCGAACAGGGGTAGCTCGGTCAGTTTGACGGCGTCCTTGGCCGTCGTGACGACCAGTTCCGCGCCGCCGCGTTCGAGCGCCTCGCGCAAGCGGTCGGCGATGTCGGCCCCATACGCATGATGATCGCCATATGCCAGGTGCGCCGCCACCTGGCCGCCGGTGGCCCGGATGATGGTTTCGAAACCCTCGGGCCGAGCGATGCCCGAGAGGGCCATGACGCGCCGGCCGGCCCAAGGGAACGGCG
>JAMCWS010000143.1 GCA_023480605.1 bacterium | reverse complement strand
CCCTCGCCGGCGGCGAGGCCGTGATCCACGGCGCCGGAGTGACGGCCGAGGGGACGCCCGACGAAGCGCTCAGCCGGCGGGTGAACGTCGAGGGCGCCGCGGCGCTTTTCGAGGCCGCGCGCCGGGCCGGAGTCTCCCGTTGGATTCAGATCAGTTCGATGTCGGCGCATCCGGCCAGCACGAGCGTTTATGGCCGCACCAAGCTGGCGGCAGACGAATTCCTGCGCCGGTCGGCGCCGCCGCCACGGTGGACGATCCTGCGCCCCAGCCTCATCTACGGTCCCGGCGACCAGGGTCTCGTGGCAAAAACGCTCCGCATCCTGCGCAAGCTGCCCGTCCTGCCGATGGTTGGCTCCGGCCGTGAATTGCTCCGGCCGAGGCGACGGCGGGCCGGACCTACATGATCGGCGGCGCGGATGAGGTGACGTTGAACGAGTTCATGCGACGGATGGTGTGGGCGGCGGGATTGCGCCGGCCGCTGCTGCACCTGCCTCTGCCGTTGTGCGCCGCCATGGCCCAGGCGATGGGGGCTTTCCTGAAAAAGCCCCCCATTACGATGGATAATGTTTTGGGTGTGAAGCAGGCCCAGCCGGTCGATCAGACGGCCGCCCGGCAGGATTGGGGCTACAGCCCGCTGGGGCTGGATGAGGGATTTCGGTTGACTTTCTCACGCAACGACTGACCCCCCGGGCACGGGACGTTTGCATGCTTGACGATCCGTGCCGGGCTCCGGCGATCGCTCGCGGGCGCTTCGACGGTCACGCCGGTGATGCCCAACCGCGAACCGCCCGACGGCTCAGGAAGCGCTCTTGGCCTGCAGGGCGTTGACCTTCTTGGTCAGGCGCGAGGCATCGCGAGCGGCTTTGTTTTTGTGGATCAAGCCCTTCTGGGCGGTCTTCCCGATCACGCCGAGCGTCTGGGCGAGTTGACTGACCGCCTGCTCGACGTTGGCTTCCTCAGCGGCCCGGCGGGTCTTCTTGATGGCCGTGCGCAGCGCCGAACGCGAGGCGCGGTTGGCCGCCTGGCGTTTGGCGTTCTGGCGCATGCGTTTAGCGGCGGATTTGATATTGGGCATGGTTTCTTGTCCGAACTCCACGAAACATAGACTCTTTGACCCATCGGCAGGGCCAAAATCCGATATGTTAGCAGGAATGCTCCTTTTGTCAAGCCCCAAGCGCGGTGAAACGCGCGTTCGCTCGTTCGAGTGCATCGTCGCGCAACCGGTTTTCGCGCGTCGTGGTCCGCTCTCGGGCAGTCGGCCTTCCGTCATATATACTTCGCGTAAATCTCCGGCCGGCGATAGCCCCAACCCATCCAGCCCCAGGGGTCGGCGTGGAAACGCGCCGGCACGATGCCCAGCGGCAGGTCGATCACGCGCACTTCGGATTCGGCTCCCAATTGGCAGAGGGTTTGCCCGCCGGGACCGACCACGAACGAGCCTCCGTTATAACGGCCGGCATGATTGATGACGGCGATAAATACCTCGTTTTCGGCCGCCCGCACCCGGGTCAGCATTTCGTTGTCGGCCTGCTCGCCCAGGGCGTCCAGCCGGCTGGTGTTGGTCGCCAGCGGGCAGGCGATCAGCTCCGCCCCGAGCCCGCGCAGGCAGCGGACCGACTCGGGCACTTCGCGGTCGAAACAGATCATCGTGCCGACGCGGAAGACCCGTTCGCCGCGGATCAACGTTTCGACCGTAAACGTTTCGCCCGGCACGAAGCGCCCCTGGTGATGAATGCTCTCGAACGGCCGGCAATGCACCTTGCGGTAAACGCTCAGGATGGCGCCCGTGCGCCCGATGAAGGCGGCCGAGTTGTGCACCTGGTCGCCGGCGCCGCGCTCGGCGAATCCAACGACTAGGTCGAGCGACAGGTCGCGGGCCGCCCGGCAAAGCGCCTGTATGCGGGGGCCGTCCAGCCGCTCGGCCGCCGCCAACAGCCGCGGGGCGTAATCGGGGGATGCGGTGTCGGCATAACCGTGCAGGACGCACTCGGGCGTGATAGCCAGCTCCGCCCCTTCTCCGGCCGCGGTCTCAAGGCTTTCGAGCGTGCGTTTGAGGTTGTCATCAGTCGCCCACGGTTCGGTGTAAACCTGGCAAAGGCCGAGTTTGAGCGAAGGCCAGGGCTCGGCGTACAGGTTGGGAGTTTTCATGGTCATGGGGCGTCCATCTCACTTTCCAGGGAGTTGCGGCGCACCGGTATCGGCGTAATCACGAGCCAGACTTTGGGCGCCGGTCGGGTTTTTCTATCGCACGTCAAAGCGTCAATTCTTACGCCACGAGAACAAAGTCTTGCGCCCCGATAGCATAGCTCAAACGGAAATCGGGTCAAGGGGTTTGGATTCGCTCACATCCATTCCGATACTCGTGCTCTTGCTCGTACTCGTGATCGTGATCGTCATCGCCATCGTGATCGTTCCATTTTGTCACGTTCACGATCATATTCACGATCATAAAAATGTGGACGGGAATATGATCTTGTCTGAACGACTCGGGCCACGGATAATGGACCGGTGGGCGCTGAGAAGCGAATCCGACCGAAGGCGAGGCGTGGTGATATGATCCGCAGGGCAGTCAATCAGCGACGGATATTCTGGCTTCTGGGCTTTTGCATCCTGGGTCAGTGCCTGCCGCGAGGGCTGGCGGCTCCGGCTCACGGCGATGCGCCGGCGACGGCCACCGTCGCGACCGGTTCGGCCGAGGTTCGCTTCGGTTTGAAATTCGCCCTGGAAGAGTTTACGCCGCCGGCCGTCAGCCACGCCACGCTCGACAACGGCATGACGCTCGATTACTACGCCGAACGCGATATCCCCCTGGTGACCGTGCTGGTTCGTGTCGGCGCCGGTTCGGTCGACGATCCTCCGGGCAAGGTCGGCGCCGCGGCCATGACGGCCGACGTTTGGCGCAACGGCGGCTCCGCCTCCCTGAGCGGCGACGAACTCGATCGCCAACTCGAGGATCGCGGCGCGCTTCTGACCACGGGAATAATGACACCCGGCAC
>JAMCWS010000385.1 GCA_023480605.1 bacterium | reverse complement strand
GAGCGCTTCGAGTGGTGGCGGTTCGAACCGCATCAGGACTGGATCCGCCCGGCCGGCGACCCCGAGCATTTTCAGGCTCCCTATGCGGCCGGCATCCCCGGCCAGGTTCGAATCATCTACCTCTACAACCCGAGTTTCCCCTGGGGCGGATACGAGCCACGCGTCACGATGCTGGAGCCGGACGTGCGCTACGAGGCGTTCTTCTGGGATCCGATCGGCGGGCAAGAACATCCACTGGGCGCCATCGCCGCCGATGCCGACGCCACTTGGCCAATCCCCGTCCAGCCGGCGTTCCAGGACTGGGTCCTGGTGCTGAAGGCGCGGTGAGGAAAGGACATATTTTGAACCGCAAAGACGCCGAGGCGCGGAGGAAATACCGCCCGACGGGGACGCAAATCCTACGCCGAGATGCCGTATTTGGAGTTCAAGCTTCAGCTTGATATCTGAATCGCAGAGGTGCGGTGACACGGCGAATAGACAGCATGGCGACGGAATGAGTCGCATTGTTAGAGTGAAGCGCGGGAACAGCATCGATTACGATTACGGGCCAAGTGTCAGTGTTTCGCAAATACTGACACTTGGCCATATCGATCACGATAACGATAACGAAAAGTCGGGATGGGCGGGCGTCAGTTCCGGCGGCCGCCGCCCAGAACCAGCATCGCGAAATACAGCATCTGTAGGATGGCCGTCAGCGTCGCGGCGACGTAGGTCATCGCGGCGGCGTTGAGCACCGAGGCCACGCCTGCCGCTTCCGCCCCAGGCTGGACGATCCCCAGATCGACCAGCATCCCCTTGGCGCGCGACGACGCGTTGAACTCCACCGGCAGGTTGATGATCTGAAAGACGACCACCGTGCCGAACAACGCCAGACCGATCAACGCCAGCCCGTGGAATGCCTGGATGAAAAGCCCGATCAGGATCAACACGAAAGCCAGGTTCGAGCCGATGCTGGCCGTCGGGACGATGGCGTTGCGCAGCACCAGCGGCGCGTAGTGGCGCGCGTCCTGCAGGGCATGGCCGGCTTCGTGACAGGCTACCCCGACGGAGGCCAGGCTGCGCGCGTCGTAGACCTCGGGGCTCAGGCGCAGGACTTTTTTGCTGGGGTCGTAATGGTCCGAGAGGAACCCGCTGACCCGCTCGATGGAAACGCCCGGCAGACCGGCCGAGCGCAGCATCTGGGCGGCGGCCTCGGCGCCCGGGAACCCCGACGCCGCCGGCACGCGGCTGTAACGGGCGAAGGCGGCCTTCACTTTGGCCGAGGCGATGATGGCCAGCAGGATGGCCGGGCCGACGATGATCAAGTAGCGTATATCGAAGTAAAACATGGCACGCAACTCCTTCGCGCGTTGAGTGGGCCGCTTTTCTAACAGGCGGCCGATCCGCCTTCATCTTACCCGCTTTGGCCGCGCGGCGGCAACCAAATCACGTCCGTATTTCAACGCAAGCCCCGTGCCAACGGCGAAACGGCCGGGGAATTGCACGATAGGCCTCGCTTCGCGCGCCCGGACACGCCTCGGGGCCGGAATTTATCTCATTCGGTCGCCGACTCTGGCATGCGCGGGCGCGCCGAGGCGCCATTTTGCCGCGCCTCGTATCAAAATGAACCACCCGGCGGGGCACTCGCCGGGTCGGCCGACCCCGGCGGAAGGCGGCACATGCCCGTCGATCCGAGGCGCCGCGCCGGTGTCCTGGCGGCTTGCATCTATTGTGAGATAAGCAAAGACAAAATCATAAAAACGAGTTTGACATTGATTATTCCGGCGTTTAGCTTTTGTGCCTTGTATGATCGGCATTTCGCGTCAGTCGTTTCGTTGCCCGCCGCACAGTCCCGCGCGATTCCGACTGGAACGACCGCAACCGTGGAACGAATCGGGGGAAGCCGGCGTACCGTGCCGCGCGGATTCGCCAAAGACAAACGTCCTGAACGGTCTTCGAGAAGTAAGGGGATTCATCATGAAGGCAAACGTTTACGAAAACAACGCGCCGGTCTTGCGGCGTCGGATATCGTGCTCCGCCCTCGCCCTGGTCCTGGCGGCGGCCCTCCTCTTTGACGCGGATCGCCTGGCGGCCCAGAATCCGCCACAGGCGCCCGTTCTGCGCGACGGCGGTTGGGTGACCGACGGCATCGTCTACGCCTTCGCCCAGTCGGACGGCATCGGCTACATCGGCGGGGACTTCAATTATGTCGGCCCCAACACCTGCCACGGCGTGCCTCTCAGCATCTCGACCGGCCTGCCCGCGGGCGCCTTTCCCCGGGTGGAGGAGAATATCTACGCCTGCGTGGCCGACGGCGCCGGTGGCTGGTTCATCGGCGGCGGCTTTACGCAGGTTGCGGGCGTCGCCCGCAACCGCCTGGCCCACATTTTGGCCAATGGTTCGCTCGACTCAAACTGGCATCCCGATGTTGACGGCGATGTGCTGGCCCTGGCCCGCTCCGGCGCGGTTCTTTACGTGGGCGGATACTTCAGCCACATCGACTCGACCGAACGCAACAACGCCGGCGCGGTCGACACCACCGGCGGCGCGGTCAACGACTGGAATCCCGATGCCGACGGCAGTGTGCTCGCGCTGGCGGTGGCCGGCTCGGCCGTCTACGCCGGGGGAGAATTCTCGACCATCGGCGGCACGACGCGCCACTACGCCGCCGCACTCACCGAGGCCGCCGGCGTGGCCCTCAACTGGAACCCCGACGCCGACGGCATCGTGCGGGCGCTGGCGATTAAAACCGTCATCTTCGCCGGCAAAGCGCCGGCGGCCACCGCCCAGATCGTCTACGCCGGCGGCGACTTTACCGCCATCGGCCGCCAGTCGTATCGCTACCTGGCGTCCCTCGATCCGGCCACGGGCGATGCCAACGCCTGGAATCCGGACCCGAACGATTCCGTCCGTACGCTGGCGCTTTCCGGCTCGGTCATTTACGCGGGTGGCGATTTTACTTATGTCGGGAATGACGAACGCGATTTCGTCGCCGCCATCAACGTCTCCGACGCGGCGGCGACGGCCTGGGCT
>JAMCWS010000336.1 GCA_023480605.1 bacterium | reverse complement strand
ATGGCCTGGCTATTCGCGGCAACACGATCGAAAAGACCGACACTTACCCGGCTTGGCGGACGGCACAGGCGCCGTTCGTCATCGAGGGTTCGGGCCGGGTCGAGATTGCCGGCAACAGGTTTACGGCCGGCGCGCCCGAACCTCTGGCCGACCTCGACGAGCAGACCGTCCGCGCGGCGAAGGTGAGCGGGTGATGACATGAGAAATGGATATGCCCCGAAAAGACACGGCGCGGCTGAGCGGCAACCAAATCGAACCACCAGGACACCAAGAAAACGTGGTTTCCCAATACCGTAAACCGTCTTGGGAGTTCTAGCTTCAGCTTGATATTCTTGACCGCATAGATGTGAGGGAACTGATCCGTTTACCGAGGAGGATAAGACCATGAAAATCGGCCGCATGATTTGCGTGGTGTGCCTCGTTTATTGGCTGGCCGCGATAGCGGCGCCCCGCGCGTCCGCCCAGCCCGCCGCCCGGCCCGCCGGCCAGGAAATGCTTGTCGAGGATTTCGAGAACGGCCTTGCCGGTTGGTCGGCAAACGACGCGTTCAGGGCGGCGAAGCGGAACGGCGACGTCACGCTGACCACGATGTCGCTGGTCGCGGGCGCGTCCGGCGGGGCCGGCCCTCACGGGGGACGCCATTGCCTCCAGATCGCCTGGCTGCCGGGCCGGGGATGGGCGAATGTCTATCTGCATAGCGGCGACATGGGCGACCGCTGGGCGGCGCTGGGTGTCGATGAGTTCGCCTTCTGGATGCGCGGCGACGGCCAGGACAAACAGGTAAACGTCTCGCTTCACACTTACAGCGACCAGATGCGGCCCGTGACGTTCGGCGTGCCCGTCTCGCTCAAGGACGCCGCCTGGCACGAGGTCGTCATCCCGCTGGCGCGCTTCCAGGCGGCCGATCCCGGCACGCCGCTGCGGACCCGCGCTATCCTCCACCTGCAATTCGACGGATCGGGCGAGATGGCGCCGGCCCGGATCTGGGTGGATGATATCCGGGCGCGCAACGCCCGAGGCGAAGGGGCGGCGTTTGCCGTACTGCCCGACGCGGATAAACTTGCCGCACTGCCGCCGGTCCGCGGCCTGCCGCGCGTCGGCACGTTCGGTCTTCCATCGCAAACGGCCGGCACGCCGGCGCAAGTCAAGGCGCTGGGACTCGGATTCACCTCCAACGGCATGATCGCTTTCCTTGAGAGCCGAATGTATCTCCAGGACGGACTGGCCACCGATTACACGCCCAACCGCAAGGCCCTACTCGGCAACCAGGACGCGCTGGCGCCCGAGGACGTCGACCAGGACGCCCAGGGCCGGCCGATGGGCGAAGGAATACGCAGTTCGGTCTTCATGCCCGAACAAATCGATGCTTATTGCCGTCGCGAAGCCGAAGCCATCCGTCTTCACCAGGGCGACCCGTGGGTTTGCTCGATCAGCCTTGTTTCGCCCGTCAGCATGTATGGCGAGCATCACATGGCGGCCTCGAGCGCCGGACAGTATGCGGTGTTCAGCCGGCCCGCGAAGGAAAACTTCCGCCGTTGGCTCAAGCGGCGCTACGGCGGCAATCTCGCCGCGCTCAATCGCGCCTGGGGGATGGCGACGGTCGACTGGGCCCAGGTCGTCCCGCCGGCCGGTCCCGCCGCGTCCGCGGGGCATGTCGACACGCGCACGGCGTGGTCGGACTTCATGCATTGGTATAACGGCTGGTCCGACGAAGTGCTGCGCCGGATGCTGGCCGCCGCCCGGCCCGAGACGGCCAAGCCGATCCTCATCTGGCTGGGCGGGCCCAAGGTTGGCCCTTCGCAGGGCATTTCGCTGGGCAACATCGGCCCTTACACGAAAATGCTGGGGCGATTCAAGCCGGCGATCATGAACGACACCGACGGCCAATCGCTCTTCTCGCTCAAGTATACCCGCGCCGCGTGCAGCCAGTATGGAGTCGGCATGATGATGGAGAACGTCGGCCCGCCCTACCTGCAGCCCTATCACCAATACAACATGGTTCTCAACCTGCTGGCGAGCGGCGCCGATCACGTCCGCCTCGCGCACCTGGGCGAGATGTACGGCGACCATTGGTTCGGCAAAATGTGGCGGGGACAGGCGCCGCTCCTCCAGCGTTACCGCACGGCCTACCTGAAAAGCGACGCGGCCATCTTCCACTCCTACGTCACTTCGTGGTACCGGCCCGACCGCTCGAACAAGGACGCCCTGCAACTCTACGACGCAACCAACACCTTCTGGCTGCCGGACAAACACATGCCTTCGTGGGGCCGGGCGCTGGGTTCGCCCGACGTGCTCGACGACGTCATGATCGAAGACGGGGGCCTGGTCGGGCGCAAGCTGCTCGTCATCCCCAACAGCTCGGTCACGCTCACCACGCGCAAGGCGCTGGACGCCATCCGGCAGTGGGTCGAAACCGGCGGCACAGTGGTCGGCTTCGGATCGGGCTGCCTGGCCTGGACGGTCGAGCCCGACCGAACGGTGCGCGCCACGCCGCTCCTGGGCGGCCTGCTGCCCGCCGACGCGCTGGCCGACGCGGTGGCGAATGCCGCCGCCAAAGCCGATCCCGCGAGCACGGCCGGGCGGGTCGAGGCGGCGGTTGGCCGTGGCCGGGCGATTCTCTACGCTACCCGGGCCGATCCGGTCGGCGAAGCCGCATTCACGCGCGCCATGACGCCGCAGCTGACGGAGGTGGCGCGCCAGGCCGGGGCGCGGCAGTGGTGCGCCGTGGCCGGCAATGTCGATCAGGCCGTCAATTTGATTTATTGCGGGAAGGATCAGGCTTCGGGGCGGCACCTGTTCGCGCTCGACCTGATGAGCCGCTGCCTGCCGCAGCCCGAATTCGTCACGGATCGCGCGTTGGAATTGACCTTCGATCCGGCGCTCGCCGGCGAGGCCGAACTGGTGAGCTTCAGCGGCGGCGCCGTCGGCTGCCAGGGCGGCGCGGCCGTCTACGATCCGGAGACCCGCCTGTTGACGGTTCGCTTCGCATTGCCGGGCAGGCTCACGCTTAAAATCAGCCCG
>JAMCWS010000155.1 GCA_023480605.1 bacterium | reverse complement strand
CGTGTTGGACTCGGGCGTGGATTCGCGGTCCGCCTCCGGCGCGGCCCAAAACGAAATGGTGAAAGTGTCGGCGACGGACTTGACGCCGGCGTTGGCAAGGACGACGTAATCGCCGGCGCCATTGAACGCCAGGGCCTTGCCGAATTTCCCTTCCGTCCAGGTGCTGCCGCCGGCGCCGCCGCTCGAGTAAGGGAGCGACAGGCCGGATCCGTCGTCCAATTTCCACCACGCGGTTCCCACGATGCCGGCGCCGGTGCCGACTTCGGGCGTCGCCGTCCGCGCCTTGGTCGGCTCGGCCCAGAACGAAACCGTGAAGGTGTCGGCGAGGGAGGCCAGCCCGGCCGGCTCGATGCGGCCGACTTCGTCGCGGCCGCTGAATTGCAGTCCCCCGCCCAACCGACCGGAGGCGCGCGCCGCCCCGGCCAGCGTTCCGTGGCTGGCGCCCGCGGCGTCCTCGATCCGGTCGCCGTCTTGCTCGTCGAGTTTCCACCAGGCCGCCGGTCCTCGTCCTTCGGCGTCGCGCAGTTCAACCGCGATCGAGTTGACGCAGCTCGGATACGCGCCCTTCAGGAAAGCCTTGGCGTTGATCACGCCCGAGCGCCGCATTGCGATCGGCCCGTCGCAGACCGCGCTGGCGGTGGTGGGCAGGCTGCCGTCGAGCGTGTAGCGGATCGTCGCGCCGGGGGGCATGCAGGCCAGCGTATACAGGCGCGCGCCGCGGCGCCGTTCGATGCGGGTGACGAGTGGCATCGGCGCGAACACGCCGCGGGCGTTTTCGTCGTTGTTGGAAAAGGTGAAGCAGGAGGGCTTGCTGTTGAAGGCCCGGATGCCCGGGCGGGTGAAAAACACGTTGTTGCTGAAGACGCCGTCCCCCTGGTTGCTGGTGTTGAGGGTCACCTCGTATTCCCACCGCGGGCTGAAGGCGACATTGTGGCGCAGGACGTTGTGGTCGAAGATCAGCCAGCGATGGGTGAACTTGCCCATGAACAGGACGGCTTCGCCGTAACTGTCGTGGACATAATTGTTTTGGAAGGTCACCCCGTCGGTCGCGCCCTCGAAATCGTAGCCGCAGCCGTCGGGGCAATTGGGGTAATCGCCGGCCCAACCGAATTCGTTGCCACGAACGATGTTGCGCACCGTGGCGTCGCCCTTGAGCCCCCCGGCCAGCACCTGGGTCGCTCCCATGGGGTTAAATTTCCAAGGGTAGGCGTAAACGAAAACCGAGTTGGTGATATCGAACCTTGTGCCCGTCTGGTAGATCGAATTGTAACTGTTGTGGACCAGGCTGTTGCCGTCGAACACGAAATCCTTCTGGCGGACCGGACCCATGGAGAGATAGAAGCCCTGCGCGCGCAGGCCGAGGCAGTTGCGCACGGTCAGGTTCCTGAGCAAAACTTCTCCCGGCGAGTCGAGGGCGTCGATGAAGATCGCCCAGCCCATGTTGCGCAGATCGTTGTGGCGATAACCTTCCCTTTTGGCGGGATCCGGGTAAGTCGGGTTGGTGATGTCATGAAGGAAGCAGTTTTCGATGCGGTTGTTCTCGCACGCGACTTTGGCGCGCGAATCGACGACGAACCGGATGGCGTTCTGCGCGTAGCCCAATTCAAGGTCGCGGATGCAAACGCCCGAGGACTTGTCGATAATGAGGCAGACGTTGCCGCCGCCGACGCTGCGCCGGATGAAGGGCCGCTCGCCCTCGCCGTAGGAGGCGACCGTGACGGGGTTGGCGGCCGTGCCGTCGCCCGCCACCGTCAGGATTTCGTCCCAAACATCGCCGCACTTGAGCAGCAGTTGGTCGCCGGCCTGATAACGCACGGCCGACGCCCGGGCGAGCGTTTTCCACGGCCCATGCGTTCCGTCCCACTCGGGGGCGAGGCCGTCGCTGTCATCGCGGCCGGACGACTGACTGACGTAATATTTCGCACCAGCCGCCAGCGCGGCCCGCGGCGTCAGCATCATGCAAACCGGCAGAATCAAGCCCAGTCCCAACAGTATTCGCGACAGTGTATCCATGATCACTCGCTCCCGGTAAATTGCGGCCCGGCATGCCGGCGCGGGCATCGTATCGTTTCAATCGTTCTCGTTCGGTTCAAGTTGTCACTGCCGGAGGGCGGAGGCCTCGGCGGTTGGCTCGCCCGAGCCGATGCAATCGCGTACCGCCAGCCGGTCGGGGGCGGCCTTGTTCGCGGCCGTGACCTCCTCGCCCGTGGATGAGGCGCAGCCGGTCACCTCGACGCGCGTTGCACCCGGGCCAACGAGCACGTTTTCCAGGATGCCGCGGTAGGGCGGGTGGCTGCGAAAACCGCCGGCGAACATGAGGCCGAACAGGCGCGTCGTGCCGCCGTTCACATCGATCTGGCGGGCGCCGTAGCCCTGATAGACATTGACCGTGCCGCCGTCGACCTGCGTGAAAGCCCCCCAGATGCCCTGCGACCAGCACTGGGCCATGAACTGGTTGAGCGTGCCGGTGAAGGTCGGCTCGACGACGCTCCACTCGAGCGTGTCGTGGGGCATGACCATGTTGATGGCGTCGCCGCGCGTCAAGACAAAGCCCTTGCAGACGTCGTGCTTGAGGAGCATGAAATCGACGCGGCGCACGCCACGCCCCTCGACGCCCAGGCGCATCGCCACCTTGCCGGCGATCCCCAGCGGTTTGCCGGCGGCGTCGAAATACTCGCCGGCGGGGTTGAAGACTTCGGTGTCGAAGACCGTGCCGTCGGTGCATTCGCCCAGTTTGAATGGAATCCGCGCGACCGTACTGCCCGAGACCTTGGCTCGCTCGGCGAAGTTGATGATGTGCCCGTCCACCGGCGAGGGGTAGTCGGCGTCGAAACTCCAGACGTTCCAGCAACTCTCGAGCGCCCAGTGGCGGGAACCGCCGCCGATGTAGATGTGGATATCCTTCGTGCTGCCGCTGCACCCGGCGACCTTGAAGTTGTCGCACCGATGCGTGCCCAGGTCCAGTCCCCGCCAGGAATTGGTGAAGGTGACGTTGCGGATATAGATGCCGGAGCCGGCGCCC
>JAMCWS010000309.1 GCA_023480605.1 bacterium | reverse complement strand
GTATCGCGAACAACTGAAGATCCTGCCCGCAAAATTCCGCCGCAAGACCTGAGCGACGGATCGCCTACACGACGCGACCAAAACCCCAGGCGGTCGGGTCTGACTAAAGGACCTAACCGACCCAATAAATGATATGTGTCTCTTTGTTCCTTCTGGTCCTTGACGTCCCTAATCCCCATCGTCTTCCTTCACAGGGGGGAGGGGCGAGGGGTAGAGGCGCGGCATGGTGAACAGGTACACGCGGCAGCGTTCGACGGGGATGTAATCGGTGCGATAGAGCACGCGTGCGCGGCCGACGCGGTCGACCTGCGTTTTATATTTCTCGTAGACCACGCCCCAGGCGCCCGGATGCGCGGCGAGGTAGTCATGGAGCTGGGCGGCCGAGTCCATGACGGGCACGTCGGGCCGGCCCAGGTAGAACCAGATCGTGTGGCTGGCGCCGACGGCAAAGAGCGGCGCGCCCGGTGGAACGCGCGCGGCGATCGCGGCGGCGGCGGTTTTAAGCGAATACCGGCCGTTCATCCGCGGATGGAGGACGATCTGGTAGAATCCGGCGGTGACGATCGTCAGGGCCAGCGTCCAGCGCATCAGGTGGCGCAGGATGAAGGCCCGGCGGGCCGCGAGCGCGCGCGCGGACGCCAGCACGCCGGCTCCGGCCAACCACAAGCCGACCCAGATCGCGAACAGGTTGTCGTTGAGCGACGCCTCGCCGCTGTAAGCGTTCCATTCTTCGGGAGCTTTGAGGGCCAGCCCGACCCCCACGAGGATGATGCCCACGGCGGCCATCGCCCAGCCGAAGGCGCGGTGGCTGTCGAGCCAGGCCGCCAGCGCCGGTCGGGCGGACGCGGCCCAGTCGCAATAGATCAGGGCGCAGAGCGCGGCCGCCGGCGGCGTCAGGATCAAGGCATAATAATAGCGTTTGGACGGAATCGCCGATAGGACGAGGATCGAGACGGCGAACCAGAGAACGAGGAACAGGCGACTGCCGCCGGGACGGCCCTCGCCGGCCTCGACGAGATAGCGCCAAGCGGCGCGCCATGCCCCGGACCAGCGGCGCCCGCCGGCGCGCCAGGCGGCGGCCAGACCGGCCAGGAGCCCGGCCAGCAGCCAAAGCGCCCAAGGAAAGACGCTGACCTTCAGTTCGTCAAAGTAGTAAAAAAAGCCCTTTTTATGAGGGGCGTCTTCGTCGACATGGCTGAGCGCCTCGTGAATCGTGGCGCCGATGCCGACGCGGTGCAGCCAAAGCATCAGGCCCCAGAGGAGGGTGGGGGCCAGCACGATGGCAAGGCTCGCGGGCAGCCAGAGGCGCAGGGGAGCGCGCCGGCCTGCCACCCACGTCAGCAGCGCCCACAAGGCAACGGTCAGCAGAACGATGCCCGGCATGACCGGCCCCTTGGTCAGAAAACTCAATCCGGCCAGCAGCCAAAGGCCCCAGCGCCAGCCCGCGGCGCGCCCGCCGCGGAAGGCGGCCTCGCCGAAACACATCATCGCCAGCACGCCGGTGGCGACGAAGAGCATCTCGGGCTCGGCCGACTGCGCCATCCAGAGATAGACGGGGATAAGAGCCAGCACGGCCCCGCCGAAGAAAGCGGCCTCAAGGCCCAGAATGCCCCGCAGCAGGCGCACCAGGGCCAGCGCCCCCGCCACACCCGCGACGACCGACGGCAGGCGTGCGGCCCAATCCGACGGCCCGCCGCCAAACACATAGGCCACGCACTCCAGCCAATAGAAAAGGGGGGGGGTTGGTCAGGATCGGCTCGCCCATAAGGCGGGGAACGAGCCAATCGCCGCGGCGGAGCATTTCAAGGGCGATGATGGCCCGGCGGCCTTCATTGAAGAGCCAGAAGTCGCGCGTGAAAATCCCCGGCACAAAGAGCAGCACGAGGAAAGCGGCGAAGAGGAGATCGAGCCGCATGGCGCGGCGGGCGGACAGAGGCGTCATGGAAATTCCCGGCGACGACCGAATCGAGCAAAATCAGACCCCGCGGGGCGGCGCCGGCGGGCGGGGCAATGGGCATCTTCGCTTAAACGGGTGGCGGAATCAAATCCGATTCGGCCGGGGGCCGGCGGCGCATTGGGCGAGGAGGCGGGCCACCAGGGCGGTCCAGCTGGTTTGGTGGCTGGCGCCCAGGCCGCGGCCCGTTTCGGGGTGGAAGTATTCGGAGAAGAGTATCAGATCGCGCCAATGGGGGTCGGCGGCGTAACGCGGGTCGCCGCCGTGGACGGGGCGGCGGCCGTCGGCGCCGGGCAGGAAGATCGACGTCAGGCGATGGGCCAGTTCGTCGGCCACCTGGCCAAGGTTGAGGCGACGTCCGGAGCCGATCGGGCACTCCACCATCAGAGTGTCGCCATAAAAATGGTGATAACGCTCGAGAGCCTCGATGATGAGGTAGTTGATCGGGAACCAAACCGGTCCGCGCCAATTGGAATTGCCGCCGAAAAGGGCCGAGTCGGAATCGCCAGGCTCGTAGGCAACCTCGAAGCACCGCCCGGTGCGAGGGTCGAAAAACCGATAAGGATGATCGCGATAACGGCGTGAGAGCGAGCGGATGCCGAAGGGCCCGTCGACGGCCCAGCGCACGTACTCGGGGATGTCGAGCGCGAGCCCGACGGCGAGGGCGCCGCGGAGGTAGTCGGCTTCGCCGTTGTGGAGGCGGCCGGTCTTGGACTGCTCGTAGCAGTAGAGGCCGCCGTCGCGGAGCAGGTTCTTCTCGATGGCCTTGGCCGCCGGCGCCGCCGGCGCGTTCGAGGTAGGTGGTCGTGCGCGCCAGATCGGTGCGGTTGGCCAGGAACCAGTTCATGCGCCGGGTGAAGCCGGGCAAGCGCGCCATGGTTTCCTCTTCGAGGATTTCGACGGCCAGCAGCGGAATCAGGCCGACCAGCGAGCGCACCTTGAGCGGAGTGGTGTGGCCGTCGTGCCAGAGCTGATCGTAATAGAAGCCGTCGACCTCGTCCCACAGGCCGTTGCCGCCCAGGTGGTTGATGGCGTCTTTCACAAGCTCCTCATCAACTTCACCTGGTGGG
>JAMCWS010000312.1 GCA_023480605.1 bacterium | reverse complement strand
GCGGGCCGCGGCGCTCAAGACGGCATTCGCCAAGGCTGCCGACGTGGCCGCCGCACTGGCCCTCGGTGATCAGGATTTCCCTTTCCCTGGTTCCGAGTCTCCAGCCTCCAACCTCCAGCCTCCAGCCCCCAGTCTCCAGTCATCAGCCTCGGGTCTGGTGGTTCTGGGCGCCGACACCATGGTGGTGGTTGATGACCGAATCTTCTGCAAACCGGCCGACCGCGCCGATGCCGCCCGGATACTGCGCGAGCTTTCCGGCCGCACGCACACAGTCGTCACCGGCCTGGCGCTGGTGCGGCCCGGCGGTGAGGCACTGGTCGACGCCGCCGAGGCCGGAGTCACTTTTCATGTTCTGCCCGAGGCGCTCATCAAGGAATACCTCGCCACCGGCCAGGCCGACGACAAGGCCGGCGCCTACGGCATCCAGGGTCTTTCCGCCCGCTTCGTCGCCCGGGTCGACGGCGACTTGACCGGCGTCATCGGCCTGCCGTTGGGCCGCCTGCGTGAGATGTTCGCCGAACTCACCGGCGAAGACCTCTACGCCGGCCGCTCGCCGCGCGAAGTGGCTTTCGCCGCCTTCCCCGACCTTCGGCTATTGCCCGAAGCCTGTCTCTCGGGCATCCCGGCCTAACTTCGTCATCGTTATCGTAATCGTAATCGTAATCGGGACCGTAATCGTGATCGGTTGTGTTGCCATCACGGATTCCGAATACGATCACGATCACAAAAAAAGCCGATCGAACTTCAACGATTCCAATTTACCCAGCCCGCCTTTCCGGGATATGATATGGGGATTTTGCTCGGTTCCCGAGCCGGCAAAAGGAGTGGCACCGAAGATTTTTCGCAATGGGTGACGCATGACCGCTGTCGACAAAATACGTAACCTGGCGATCATCGCCCACATCGATCACGGCAAGACGACGCTGATCGACTCGATTTTCCGCGCCACGCGCCTCTTCCGCGAGAACGCCCGCGTCGAGGAGCGCGTCATGGACAACAACGTCCTCGAGCGCGAGCGCGGCATCACCATCCGCGCCAAGCACTGCACGGTGCAGTGGAACGGCTACCTGATCAACATCATCGACACCCCCGGCCACGCCGACTTCTCCGGCGAGGTCGAGCGCGTCCTGTCGATGGTCGACTCGGTCCTGCTGCTCGTCGACGCCAACGAGGGCCCCATGCCCCAGACGCGCTACGTCCTCATGCGCGCCCTGCGCCTGGGCCTGCGCCCCATCGTCATCGTCAACAAGGTCGACCGCCCCAACGCCGATCCCGCCGACGCGCTTGATAAAACTTTCGACCTGTTCATCGAACTGGGCGCCAACGACCGTCAGGCCGACTTCCCCGTCCTCTACGGCTCGGGCCTGGACGGCTGGCTGGTGCGCGACCTCGCCGCCGAACCCCACGCGGGCATGGACGCCCTGTTCGAGACCATCGCCGAGCACGTCCCCGCCCCCGCCGCCGATCCCGACGCCCCCTTCCTCATGCAGGTCAGCACCCTGGCCTGGAGCGACTACCTCGGCCGGATCGGCTGCGGCCGCGTCCTGCAGGGGCGCCTGCGCCGCGGCGAGCCGTTCCTGCGCACCTCGACGCGCTGGCTCAACCTCGGCCGCGAGGATGGCGACTGGGAAGTGCTCGGCGCCCAGACCGAGCGTGCCGTGCACCTGTGGGTGACGCGCGGCCTCGAGCGCCAGGAGGTCGACGAGATCGCCGCCGGCGACATCGTCTGGATCAACGGCCCCGAGGAGATCGCCATCGGCGACACCTTCTCGCACCCCGACCTCGAAGACCCGGCCCTGCCTCCCCTGGAGATCGAGGAGCCGACCGTGTCGATGTTCTTCCTCGTCAACAGCGGCCCCTTCGCCGGCCAGGAGGGGTGCGCCGTCACGCTGCGCCAGATCAAGGAGCGCCTGGCGCGCGAGGTGCGCGTCAACGTCGCCCTGCGCGTCGAAGACCTGGGCCGCGCCGACGGCGTCAAGGTCAGCGGCCGCGGCGAGCTGCACCTGGCGATTCTCATCGAGGAGATGCGCCGCGAGGGAATGGAGCTGTGCGTTTCGCGCCCCGAGGTCATCACCCACACCGGCGAGGACGGCAGCCTGCGCGAGCCGATGGAACACCTCGTCATCGACGTGCCCGAGGAATACCAGGGCGTCGTGATCGAGAAAATCGCCCGGCGCAAGGGCGAACTGACCGCGATGGAAAACACCGGGACGGGCATGATGCGTCTGGAATATACTTCATCACGGCCTCATCGGCTACCGCGGCGACTTCCTCACCGAGACGCGCGGCCTGGGCATCATGTCCAGCCGCTTCATCGGCTACGGCCACTGGGCCGGCGAGATCAATCCCCGCAACCGCGGCTCGCTGGTCAGCATGGACACCGGTCCCGCCACCGGCTACCAGCTCGAAAACCTGCAGGCGCGCTCGACGCTGTTCATTTCGCCGATGGACCCGGTTTACGCCGGGATGATCATCGGCGAGAACTCGCGCCCGGGCGACATGCCCTGCAACCCGACCAAGAAGAAAGCCCTCACCAATCACCGCTCCTCGACCAAGGAGATGGCGATCGCCCTGGACGTGCCGCGCCGCCTGACGCTTGACACGGCCCTGGAGTGGATCGCGCCCGACGAACTGGTCGAGGTGACCCCCAAATCGATCCGCATGCGCAAAGCCATCCTCGACGCCGAAGCCCGCAAGAAGGCCGAACGCCGCCTGGCGGCGCTGGCGTAAGAAAAAATGAACAACCCATGAAGTTCGGAAGGTTCGCAATCGGTATTTAAGATCGGCGTTGTCCGGAGTTCATTCTGCAATTTGCCGCTCGATCTCAATCTGAAGCTTGAAAACCGAACGCTCGCCCAACGATTTCGATCCTTGTGATTGACTCTTTTCGTATGTCACCCAATAATCGATTGATATGATAGTCGAAGCGGAGTGTGGTGAGGGAACCATGTGCGTAAGCGCTGACATGATCCGGGAAATGGCCAAAGTGGTGGCGCGTGAGGTCGCGCCCGAGGCGATTATCCTTTTC
>JAMCWS010000129.1 GCA_023480605.1 bacterium | reverse complement strand
CCCACCGCCCAGAAGGCACGGAAAAAGGCGTAAGCGATGCCCCGCCGCGGCGTTTGTCTAATCAGGAGCAAGGAACGATGAACCTGTTCCGCACGAAAAATCTCCGACGCCTTTCGGCGATGCTCGACGGGCAGCTCGCCCGGCGGCCGGCGCTCGCCCTCGCCCGCCGCCTGGAGAAGGATGATGCCCTGCGGACCGAACAGAAGACCTGGCGAGATGTGGACGACCTTCTGCGGCGCTGGCCCGAACCCGCTCCCCTGTCCGCGGCCCGCCGCGAAGCGCTGGCCGGCGCCGTGATGGAGCGCACCCGTGAGGACCTGGCGCACGGCCCCGGCGCGCGATGGGCCGTCGCGTGGAGGCCCCGGGCCGCCGTGGCCGCCTGGGCTCTGAGCGGCATGCTGGCCGGCTGGATTCTGCTTTCCGGTCTGGTCAGCCACTTCGAGGCGCGACTGGATTCCGAAACCTTCGTCCAGGAGGTTCAGATCTCGATGATGCTGCCCCTGGAATCGGCCCCGTTCGGTAATCCCGGCTCGCTTGCCCTTCTCGGCGAGGCGATTCAGCCGGGGGAGGGCAGCCAGCCATGAGGTCGCGCACCCTCGCCGGGTTGTTGGCCTTTTCGCTGGGGCTCAACGCCGTATTCCTGGTCACCGCCGGAGTCATCTGGTATCGCATCGCCCGCGCGCCCGAGATCGTGCCCCCGCCCAACGCCCATCACCCGCTGACCTTCGACGAAGACCGTCTCGGCCTGACCCCGGACCAGCGGGCGGCCTTCAAAAAAATTCGCGACCGCTGGGACGCCGAAGAGGCCGAAAGCCGCCACAAGGCCATGGAGTTGATGATCAAGCTGGGCATCCTGATGGTGCAGGATCATAGCACGTCGGCGACGCTGACGCCGATGCTGAACGAGGTGCGCGGCCAGTCGAGCGAGTTTTTCGTCCGTCTCGATCGCGCCATCCGGGCCGAGCGCGCCCTGCTCAACCCCGACCAAACCAAGATTTTCAACCTGATGCTGCGCGAACGGTTCAAGGCCGTCAACGACTGGATTCAGCGCGTGCGCCGCCGCAACGAACGGCTCCTCCGCCAGGCACAACTCGCGCAGGCGGACGGCAAAGGCGCCGTGGCGGCCGGCGATCGGCTCACCACGATGCCCATTCCCTATCTGCCCGCCCCCCATCGGCCGCCGCGCTCCCACGGCCACGATCGCCCCTCGACGGCGCCGCCGCCCACGACCCCGGCGACAACCTCGCCGGCCGCCCATTAGCGGCGCCATCGCTACCTTAATTCTCCATCAGTACGAACGTGATGACGTCGGCGATGTCGATAACCTTGTCCTCGTTGGCGTCGGCGGCGGCGAGTTCATCGGCATTGAACGTCTTCAGACCGATCAGATATTGCACGACAACGTTCTCGTTCATCTCGAATTCCTGGAAATCCTGGTCCGTCACGTCGGCCGCCACCTGGCTGTAGGTTCGGACGGCCGGCGTGAAACAGTGGCCCTCCGCCTCGACGCGAACCTGACCCGTCCAATAATAAGGCGCCGTGACGCTGTAAGTTCCCTCAACCGTCGTTGTGGCGGTCGTGGCGTCGCTGTCAGTCATGATTGCGGCCCCCTCGAACGGCGAGCCGTCAGGCTGGAGGACTTTGCCGCTGATGGTTGGCAATGGGGCGCCGTTCCCGAGAGTCGTGGTGAGCGTAAAGTCCGTGGCGGCCCGGCTGTAAACGCCGATGTACCATTTGCCGGCGCTGATCGGCGGAGTCGACGCGGTGTTGATCGTCAGCGTATTCGTAACGGCCGCTCGGTTTGGGCCGGGTGCCAACGCGGGCGGCTCTGTCGGCCATGTGTTGGGCGTGGCGACCAGGCCGGCGTCGCCGGTTCCGTCATATTCCAGGTTCATTTCGGTCGCGCCCACCGGCACCTGCATGGCGTAGTAGCTCCACTCGTTCGGCGAGAGCGATCCCTGGAGCGTCTTGCCGCTGGTTGTCGCCACCACCCCGGTGAAGTTGCGCGTCAGGTTGCCGCCGGTCGTTTTTGCGAAGTAGTAATTGGATGGTTCGAAATCCCAGCCTGCCTTGGAAATGCGCAGGTATTTGTCGTGCGTATAAGGCCCGTAAACGAAATCGACCGAATAACGCCCGTCGCTGGCGGTCGTGTACCAGGTTCCGTCGATTCCGGGAGCGATCCAGACAAAGGCCTCGTTGACCGGCGTCCCGGTGGGCGTTTTGACATAACCGGAAATCGAGCCGAGGGATTGCGCACCGGCCGATGGAAGCCATATCGTAGTCAATACAACCAGGCAAGTCATGACATCACAACGCGGGATCGATAACATGGTGGTTCTCCTTGACCCAATCCACGAATTGGACCCGTAGTTTCGCCTTGCAATTCGATACGCCGTAAATCGATGGCGGCCAATTGTCATGCGATGGACCGGCATTTGCAAACAATTACGAGGAAAGGGACAAGGAGGCGCCACGCAAGCCGCTTGACTTGAGCGCCCGCCCGATTAGACTGGAAAAAGGGGCGGGACGCCACCCATTCAACCGGCAGAAGGCCAAAGGAATGAACAACGCGGGAAAAGTCATGGAGTCGGGACGTTCGGCCGCCCTGTTCGCGCGGGCGAAGACACTCATGCCGGGTGGGGTCAACAGCCCCGTGCGCGCGTTCGGCGCCGTCGGCGGCACGCCGCCCTTTATCCGCGCCGGGCGCGGCGCGCGCCTGGTCGACGTCGACGGTCGCGAATACATCGATTTCGTCGGCTCCTGGGGACCCCTCATCCTCGGCCATGCCCACCCGCAAGTGATCGAGGCGCTGCGCGAGGCCATCGGGCGCGGCACCTCCTTCGGCTGCCCGACCGAACTGGAAGTCGAGATGGCCGAACTGGTCTGTGCCGCCGTCCCGTCGATCGAGATGGTGCGGATGGTCAACTCGGGCACCGAGGGCGGCATGGCGGCCGTGCGCCTGGCGCGCGGGGCCACCGGCCGGCCGAAAATCGTTAAAATGGCCGGCTGCTACCACGGCCACGCCGATCCCCTGCTGGCCAAGGCCGGCTGAATGGGTGGCGTCCCGCCC
>JAMCWS010000183.1 GCA_023480605.1 bacterium | reverse complement strand
ATGTGGATACAATTGCATGACGATGGAGGACACGTCATGAAATTCGTGAGCGTCCGTGATTTGCGGGGAAACTCGGCCCGGGTATGGCGCGAACTTCCTGTCGAAAGGGAAATGATTATCACCCATAACGGACGGCCGGTCGCCCTCCTTGCCGCCGTCGACGAACGCAACCTCGAGCAGGCCCTGGCGACCTGGCGGAAGGTTCGGGCCTCGCAGGCCATCGTCGATATCCAGCGTGAATCGGCGCGGAGCGGCGCCGACAAGCTGTCGAAGGCGGAGATCGAGGCCGAGATCGCGAACGCGCGGCGGGCCCGCCGCAAAACTCCGCGGTGAGAATCGTCCTCGATACAAACGTTCTGGTTTCGGGCTTGCTTAAGCCTTATGGAACGTGCGGCGAGATCGTCCGATTGCTAACATCGGGTGAGATTGTCCTATGCCTGGACGCCCGCATTTTAATCGAATATGAGGACGTCTTCAGGCGGCCGGCTTTCGGTATCGATCCCGCGAAGATCGATATCGTGATGGAATATTTCGCCAACGCGGCGGAAAAATGCGCGGGAACGCCCCTGAGCGCCGATTTGCCGGATCCCGACGATAACGCCTTTCTGGAAGTCGCATTCGCGGCCAGGGCGGATTATCTGGTGACGGGCAATCTGAAGCATTTCCCGGCACGATGCCGGGCCGGGGTGCGGGTGCTATCACCTGCCGCGTTTATCGACGTCGTCCGCAAGCGTCGCAGGTGAGGATAACGCCATGAACCGCCGTAAATTCCTGATCACAGCCGCGGGGGCTTCCGTTCTAGGAGGCGGGGCGGTCGGATGCGCGAAACTCAAAGGAGGCCATGTCATGAAGATCGACCATCCGATGAAACTCGAAAACCTGGCGATGGCGCCGTTCAACACCACGCTCATGGGAACGCTCAAGGGGGCGGCGGATTATTACGACCTGGGGATCGACGCGCCGATGCTTTATGGCGGCTCGGGCCATGCGTTTCTGATCAACATCCACAAGGAGCTCTGCCCGAGCGGGCCGTATTGCTGGAACCTCGGGGCCATGACGCCGCTGCTCGAAAACCTCGGTTTGCGGATGACGGACCTGGGATTCTTCAGCGTCCAGAGCCCGCCGACCGAGCGCGAGGCGGTCGAAGCCGAGGTGCGCCGCGCGCTGGACGCCGGCATCGTCTGCTCGCTGCTCAACATGGAAAACCAGCTCATCACCGGTTATGACGCCGAGGGTTTCCATGCCGCCCAGCCCTGGCCGAAACACGATTTTCCGCCGGCGCGCCTGAGTTTCGGCAGTTGGAAAGAACTGGGCCAGGAGATCCATATCAATTTCTACACGATCGAGAAGTGCCCGCCGGCCGACCCGAAGGCGACGATCCTGGCCAGCCTCAACTACGCCGTCGACCTGTTCGCGAGACCGGAGAAGCACACCTCGGCCGATTACGGAATCGGGCCGCGGGCCTACGACAACTGGATCGCGGCGGTCCCGAAATGCGGCGCCAGCCACGGCAACTGGTGGAACGCCACCGTGTGGAGCGAATGCCGGCGGATGGCGTCGGAATATTTCGGCGAAATCGGGCGCCGGCATCCGGCTGTCGCGCGTCCGGCGGCCGACCTCAGCGCCGCATACACCGCCATCGCGGATCATCTGGCCGCCGCGAGCAACAAGGAAATGGATGCGGGGCAAAAAATCAACCTGCTCGAATCCGCGAAAGTTCGTGAAACCGAGGCGATCGATAAAATCGCTGCACTGACCGCCCAGTTGCGGGCGCTTTGACTCGAAAGTTCAATGCGTATTGGTCAGCAAGGCATCGAAAATCGACACCGCCGTGAAGCACAACGCGAGAAGGGCCGCGGCGAGGTAGATCGGATCGGCGGCGCCGACCCAGTCGCGCAGAACGCGCGCCGTTACAGCCAGGAAAGCCCACGCGATCAGGTTGAGGACCGCCACCCGGCGCCAACCCGGGCACCGGCGCCGGTTCGGCTTGGCCGGTTCGAGTTCGGCCGGTTTCCGGCCGGATGTCGTCATCGGATTCATCGCCCCCCATGCCCTCCGTTCCGCCCGCCTCTGGCCTGCCGCACCTGCGCCAGACTGGCCAGCCACGCGCCGGCGATGACGAATCCGCCGCCCACGATCTGCATCGGCGAGAGGCGGTCGTGGTAAATCGCCGCCGAGGCGACACAGGTGACCAGGGGCACGAGTTGCAACAGCGACATCGTCACCACGGCCTTGAGCTCGCGCAGGACCCGATAATAAGCCGTGTGGGCGACGACGATGCACAGCAGCGCCGACACCACGATCAACAGCATCGGCCGGGCGGGGGCCAGCCACAACTGCGAGGTGCCGCCGAACACGCCCATGACGCCGAAGAGGCCGACGGCCGTCATCCAGGAAACATGGGTAAAGGAAATAAGCGGGGCGATATCGCGCACGGCGTGCTTGATCGCCAGCACGTAGACCGCCAGCAGAAGCGCGTAGCCGAAGGCCAGGACGACGCCGATCCAGAAAGCGCGGCGGGATACTTCGAGGCGTGCCAGCAGGTCGGCGTCCTGCCCCAGGATCACCGTGATGATGCCCGCCAGCGCCAGCAACGAACCGGACAGGAAAAACGGCGATCGGATCACGCGTCGCTCGTCGCGGAAAACCAGGAACGAGAAGACGATTGCGAACACGATGTTCGCCCGCGCCACCAGGCTGGCCACCGAGGGATAAATGAAATAGTAGATCGCCGCGAAATCGGTCTGCATGACGATGTTGATCACGGCCACCACCGCCAGCTTGGCCCACTGGGCGCGGGTGAGTGCGGGGGCCGGCCCCCGGCGCAGCGCCGCGACGATCAGCAACGCCAGCGCGGCGACGCCGTAGCGCAGGGCGTTCTGAGTCCAGGGGTTGTAGTAATAGGCGAAATACTTGACGAACAGGGGCGAAATCGCCCACATCGCGACGGTGACCGTCATCAGCAGAAAAGCGGTCGGCTGCGAGTCGCGCCGGCCGGCCGTCGCCGAGGCGGGGGATGACGCGGCCGCCGCGCCGGGAACGGGCGCGAGGGGCGGTCCGGAAGGGGAT
>JAMCWS010000032.1 GCA_023480605.1 bacterium | reverse complement strand
CCGCAGGATTCGGCCACGGTCGAGGTCAGGCCGTCTTCGGAGTTGATCCGGAAGGTATGATCGCCAACGGCGGGTGGATTGGCCGTGCTGGCCTCCACGGGCGCCATGTGGCAATGAACGCAACTGTCTTCAACCACCGAATAGTGGATGCTGGCCCCGGCGGGGTAGTCCTGGCCCCAGGTGTAGGCGGAGCTGCCCAGCAGGATGTCGGCCTGCGGCCCGTGGTGGGCGCCGCGGCTGCTGCCGGTGGCCACGTCGACGGTGACGTTGGCGTCGGCGATGCGCGAATTGTGGCAATTGGCGCACTGGTTGCCCAGGCCCGCGTCGTAAACCTCGCCGTTGGGCAGGGTCACGGCCGAGACTTTACGCAACTGGTGCGGGTTGGTGGCGTCATGCGAATCATGGCAGGCCAGGCAGGACACGTTGTTGCGCGAGGTGAGTTCGGCCGGTATATCGGTGTTGCCGTCGACCTGAATCGCGACAAAGCCTTCGGCGGTGTGGCACTTGACGCAGCTGCCGCTGGCCATGTGACCGCCCTCGCCCAGGGTGTTGGAGTGGGCCGAATTCTGCCATTGGTAGGGCTTCATGTGATGCGTCGGGGCGTCGTGGCAGACCGAGCAGATCTTGCCGTCGTACGAGGGCACCGCGATCTTGGTCGGGTCGCCGTTGTGGGTTTTGCCCGGACCATGGCACGACTCGCACTGGATGTTGCCGACGTTCTGCAAGTCGGCGGGCAGGTCGTTCCAATGCTGGGTACCGTTGGCCAGCGCGTCGGCCACCCAGGTCGGAATGCGATTCAGGTCGAAGCTGGTGGTTGCGGCGACGTCGAGGAAGTTGCCATCGCCGCGGGTGTCGGCGAAAGCGCCGACGGTGTGACAGGGGAGGCAGCTGGTTTTGTAGGTGCCGGCCACCTGGCCATTGAGCGTGCGGGTTAATTTCGTGGCATGGGCGGTGGCGCTCCAGGGCGTGATCTTGTCGGGCATCATGCCGCCGTCATGGCAGCTTGCGCAACTGAAGGAGTCGTTGACCGCGCCCATATAAACGGCCGCCCAGAGGCTGATCTCGGCGGCTTCGGTCGGGCTGGAGTTCTGGTCCAGGGGCACCAGTTCGATGACGTAGCGGCCCGGCTTGGTGGGATGAAACTTGAAAATGTTGATATCGGTCATCGAATCGATCACGGCGCCGTCGGTGGGCTGTGTTTTAACGTTCCAGGTGTAGCCGCTGATCAGGCCTTCGGAACCCGGCTCGGGCTTGGGCGCCAGGTAGACGATCTTGCCCACGCCGACGGTGTTGAGGCCCGTGGCCACCGTGTCGAAGCCCAGCGTCGTCGACGTGCCGACGTCGCGCGGACTGACGGTGAGATTTTCGATGCTCGCCAGTGGGGCGGCATGCGTCGCGGTCTGGTGCATGAGCAGCAGCGCCAGCCACAACCCCAGGTGAGTCCACTTCCGTTGATTGAAAATGGTTCGTCGCGTCATAAATGGTTTGCCTCCCAATTACCCATTTGGATCAATGATTGCCGGCCGTCCCGAATATGCGGGATCGCGCCTTTTCGAAACCTTGTTTTGCGGACCCAGGATATTTGCGATCGGGCGGCGGCGCCGATCGATTTTCAAAACCTGAGACATCCGTGTCACACATCGTCCGCGCTCACAATTGCCAGTCGTTTCAGCGTTTTGGTGGTGCCGAACCGCTTGCGGCCGCGGCCATGAGACACCCGGGTCACACTGGCGTGACCGCGCGCCGGATTACGTTTCCCCCAGACTTGGAACACCTCTGTCACACCCGGTTTGATCAAGGGCGTCCAATGCGCCCTTTTTCACAATCTCCGCTCTTGTGTATCTTTAGCCATTTCAACAACGAAGCGCGCAAATCAATACACGGCGGCGATTGCGTTACGCTTCTCTTCGAGCATCAACCATGCCACTTGCCGCAATAATACGGATACGTGATCCGTACCATCACGGCGGCCCCAAACGCGCCCGACGGTTCCGGATTTTCAAAGGCCGGCTTTACCCGATCGCCCCGGCCGTTTTACTTCGTATAGGAACGAATCGCTACGAAGGGGATGACGGAATCCGCGGTTATCAAACAAGCAACGTGACGTTTTTCATTGTTCGCTCCCCGTCCCGTCCCTATGATTGTCGGCACTGCGAACATCAGGCGGCGGGAAAGCGGCATTCCTTTCATCATGGAACACGATGGCTTGATTCAATCCGCGATCGACGCGCTTGCCCCGGACGACGACTGGGCGGTTCGGGCCGTGGACCTCCTGCTCGCGGCCGGTCACCGGACGGATTGTTCGGATCTGCACGTGCTCTGCCGGCGCGACGCCGTCGCCGTGCGCGGCCGGCGCGAAGGAGACCTGATCCCTTTCGCCAGCCTGGCCGTCGCGCGGCGCGACATGTTGATCGGCCGACTCAAGGTGCTGGCTCGGTTGCCCGCCTTCGTACGCCACGAACCCCAGGACGGCCGGATCGAGTGGCGCCCCCCCGCCGGCGGCGATCCCTGGATCTTGCGCATCGCATTTCTACCGACCATTCATGGCGAGAACGCCGTCATCCGTTTCCCCGAACGCCGCCTCGACCTGGAACTCGGCCGGTTGGGCATGCAACCCGACGTGCTGACGACGGTCGAGTGCCTGCTGGCCCGGCCCGAGGGCACCGTACTGCTGACCGGCCCGAGCAGCAGCGGCAAGACGAGCACCATGTATGCCATGCTGGCCCACCTGCATGCCGCGCGCGGCGACCGGCTCAATTTCCTTACCATCGAAGATCCCGTCGAACGGGACCTGGGTTTCGCCGGGCAGGTGCAGGTGGACGAGGCCAAGGGCCTGACGTTCGAGCGGGCCTTGCGCGCCGCCCTGCGCCAGGATCCCAATGTCCTGATGATCGGCGAGATCCGCGACCAGGAGACGGCGCGCACGGCGCTGCAGGCCGGCATGACGGGCCACCTGGTCCTCTCGACGCTCCACGCCGGCCGCTCCAGCCTGGTTTTTTCGCGGCTGGTGTCGATCGGCGTTTCGCGTTACCTGACCGCCAGCGCCCTCACCGGGGTGCTGGCGCAACGCC
>JAMCWS010000423.1 GCA_023480605.1 bacterium | reverse complement strand
CACCGCGCCGGCGACCAGCGGCGAGCGGCAATCGAGGGTTGCGCTGCCCAGGCCCATGCCGGCCGTGTAGTGGGCATAAGCCCAGCCTTCGCGGTTCATTTTCAGGTTTTTGCGGAATTCGGCCGGCGTTGCCGGGCGGGACGGACGCGGGGATTGCGAGGCACCCGCTCCGGCCAGCAGCACGGTGGCCAGAATCAGCGGCGCGAGGGGTATCCGGCGCGCGGGGCCGCCGGTCCAGGGGTGGCGAGTCATTGCGATAAGTATCCTTTCCTCGATGCATGAAGTGGCGGATTGTTTTACTCGTCCGGCTCGCGGCGGATGGCGCGGGCAAGCTGGTCGACGGCTTCCGATGATTGCAACCGCAGGTCGCGTTGGGGAAAAGGAATGGAAATGCCGGCGGCGCGGAAGGCGGCGTCGATGGCGTAGTTGATCTGACTGCGGATCTGGTATTGCTCGCCGGGGCGGTCGATCCAGACCAGCAGTTCGAAATTAAGCGCCGAATCGCCGAATCCCTGGAAACGCGCTTCGGGATCGGGATGCTTGAGGACGCGGGCATTAGCTCCGGCAACCTGGAGCAGAACCCGGGTGACGGCTTCGAGGTCCGAGCCATAAGCGACGCCGATCGGCACGTGCAGGCGGATCGTGGGGTCGCCGTGCGACCAGTTGACCACGTTGTTCTCGATGAATTTCGAGTTGGGCACGATGAGGGAAACGTTGTCGAGGGTTTGGATGACCGACGAGCGCATGTTGATTTCGGCGACCCGGCCGAATTCCGCAAAAACCTGAAAATGAACCGCGAAGGCTGGGCTTATGCCCACTACACGGCCGGCATGGGCCTGGGCAGCGCAACCCTCGATTGCCGCTCGCCGCTGGTCGCCGGCGCGGTGATCCCCGAGGCAACGATCCGCTTCATGGCGGGCAAAGGGGGGATCGCTCCGGGCGGCATGACCTCGGTCTGGCTGCCCAACGGCACCCAGCCGCCGCAGATCGACGACAAGACCAAACCGAGTTACCTGGAAGTGGCCGTGGACGGACGCCCCTTCACGGTACGCCTCCAGAACACCTGGATGTATCGCACCGAAGGCGATCCAACCCTTCGGCAATACCGCCGCATGGCCGACGTCCTGTTACCGCAGGGACTGCCCGAAGGAGGCCAGGTGACCTGGCGCTGGACGCGCGCCGGATTCGGCCGTCTCGTGCATGGCGGCTACGACGACCGGGCCCATTTCCGCGTCTTCGTCGATCACGACGCCGACGGCTGGGAGGAGGAAATCGCCGGTTCGCCCTGGGTGCCCATGGTGGCCGATGCGGCCGGCCGGCTCATGCTGCGCGCCGCCGCGACGGCCGTCGTCGGCCAGCCCGTGCGCCTGACGGCCACGGCGATGGACGCCTGGAACAACGCCGCCACCGGCTACCGCGGGACGGTCGAGTTTGCGGCCACGACCGGCCCCGACGGCAAAACCGCCGTGGACCAGCCCGCGCAAGCCGAGTTGCCCGGCCCGTGGACCTTCAACGCGCTCGATCGCGGCAGCCACACCTTCGCCGCCACGTTTAGCCGGCCTGGTTTCTACTGGGTCACGATCAAAGACCCCGCCGCCGGTTTCACCGCCGAGTCCAATCCGATCGAAGTATTCGCCGAGGAACCCGAATACCGGCTCTATTGGGGCGACCTGCACGTCCACACCGAGATGTCGGCCGACGCTTGCAACGGCGTCATGTGTCCCTCGACTTACGCCGATTCCTATCGCATCGGCTGCGAACGTTACGGCCTGGACTTCCAGGCCAACACCGATCACCACGGCTACAGCCAGGGCAACTATGACGAATCCGATTGGGAGGTTATGAAACAGATCACCAACCGGGCCGACGCCCCCGGCCGGTTCGTCACGCTGGTGGCCACCGAGATCTCGCACGGCCGCGGCGACCAGAACGTCTATTTCCCCGCCGGCGACGCCCCTTATATCAACACCGGCCCGCGCCATCCCCTCGACATGTGGGAGTTCCTGCGCCGCTACGAGTGCTTCACCGTGCCGCACCATTTCGCCCAGAGCATGCGCCCCTGGGATTGGAACAACTATGACGCGCGCCTGATGCCGCTGGCCGAGATATACTCCAATCACGGCCGGGCCGAGTTCACCGGCAATCAGCCCCACTACTCGCGCCACCCGACACCGACGATCCAGGGCAAAACCTGGCAAGACCAGCTCGCCCGCGGGCGCAAACTGGGCGCCATCGCCGCTTCCGACGATCACTTCGCGCAACCGGGCTACAGCGGCCTAGCGGGCGTCTGGGCCAAGTCGCTCACGCGCGCCGAAATTTACCGCAACCTCAAGGCCAAACACTGTTACGCGACCACCAACGCCCGCGCCATCATCCACTTCACATTGAACGGTGCGGAAATGGGCTCGGTCGTCAGGTCCGCCGACGCGCCGTCAATCAAGGTCCGGGCGGCCTGCCCTTCGGCGATTACCGAAGCCGTCATAGTCCGGAACGGCCAGACGGTCTACACGGCCAAACCCGCCGGACGCGTGGTCGAGTTCGAATGGACCGACCCCTCCCCCGCCGGCGAAGCCTACTATTACCTTCGCCTCAAGCAGACCGGCCAGCCCACGACCGACGACCTGTTGAAGGGCCAGCCGGATTACACCTGGTCGACCCCGGTCTGGATCGAAAAGCCCTGAACGGCGCCGAGTGGATCGCTTGAGTCCGTCAGTTTACTTCGCGACCGCAAATAAACGTATCCCCCCGCCCTGTCCGGCCCGTTCGGTGCGGCGTGCGGGGGGATTTCGTTTTGCGCGGCGCGCGCCCGAGGCGGGTGGCGCGATCATCCTGAAAACTATCGAGCCACAAAATCACACGAAAAAAAACGAAAAACAAGGATATTCAGGCCATGATGTCCTCACCTGACGGGTGGCTATGTATGCCTTTTTAAAAATCGCATCGGTGTGCTTTTGTCCCGCTTCTGCTGAAACTGGACAATCGAGCCGTTTGAGTTAGCATCAACTCGAACGGAGGATTGACCCATGAAACAGCAGCGACGGCATCTGACGGCCGCGGAGAAGGCGGCCATCCTGCGCG
>JAMCWS010000039.1 GCA_023480605.1 bacterium | reverse complement strand
AGCGAATAAGCGATGCCATCGCATTCGAAGCGGGCGGCGCCGAGCAGCAACTGTTCGCTGTCGTCGGGCGGGCACCACAGCTTGGTCAGCGTCAGCAGTTCGTATTCGCCGAGCGCGGCGTCGCCCCCGCCCGTCTGGCCGAAGCCGCCGCGCCCACAACCGAGGCTCTCGTCCGCGCCGTCGCCACCCTTGCGGGCCGCCGCCCGGGCAAGGACTGACGCCCCATGAAACCGCTGCCGCTTCAGGAAAGGGAGTATCGCCAAGGCCTCTACCACATGGAGCGGCGGGCGGGGATCCCGATCAAGTGGTTCGTGTTGCTGGTGACGGTGATTCTCTGGTTCTGGACGATCGGCTCGGCGCCGTCGCCTCATGTTTTCCTGCTCTTCTTTCTATATTTCCTGTTCATCCTGGCCCAGTCCTATTTTTTCTACTTCAGCAAGGTTACCCTCACCGAAGTCAAACCGCTGGTCATCTTTTCATACTTCGTCGACGTCGTCTTCGTGACGCTTCTGATTTACTTCGACCTGGCGACCAACAACACCGGCCCGAGCGGATATCACGATTTCTATCTCCTCTATTTTCTACTGGTGATGCGCGGCTTTGCGCTGTTCCAGAGCCTGACCGAAATCATCCTGGTCAACATCCTGATATCGATGCTCTACCTGCTGACTCTCGGGCTTCAAAAGATCGAGTTCCGTTTTCTCTACGACAGCAATTTTGCCGTCTCGCTCGTTCTGATATGGCTCGTTATCCTGATGTCGTGGTTTATCATCTCGACCATCACCCGCCAGAAGATGGAGCTGCTCGACATCCACGACCGCCTGCTGCGCACCGACAACCTGGCGCGCGTGGGCGAACTGGCCGCCGGCGTCGCCCACGAAATCAACAATCCCATCGGCATCATCGCCGCCACGGCCGAATATCTGAAAAAAAGGCTGGAGCCCGGCGACGAACGGTTGGATGACATCGAGGCGATCTACAGCGAAGCGATGCGTTGCAAGGAGATCGTCCAGGAGATGCTGACCTACGCCAACCCCCGGCCGATCGGCTCGGGGCCGCTCGATATGCGCGCCATCAACGAGGAAGTGCTCCATTTCGTCTTCCCCAATTACAAGGCCGACCTTTACGAAGTGATCCGCGAATATGACGAAGATGTTCCCATTTTCATGGGCGATGCCAACCTGATCAAACAGGCCCTGCTCAATCTTTATATCAACGCCCGCCAGGCCATCCCGCCCGATGTCCAGGGACGAATTGTTTCGCGCGTTCAATCCCGCCAACGCGGCCGGTCGGTGGCCATCGAGATCGAGGACAACGGCGTCGGCATCGATGAGCCCGACATGGACCACATCTTCGAGCCTTTCTTCACGCGCAAGGCCGAAGGCACGGGCCTGGGCCTGGCCGTCACGCAACGGATCATCGAGATGTTCAAAGGAACGATCAAGATACGCCGTGGCGAGCGTGGCGGCACCTGCTTCACGCTCACCTTCCCGGCAGTGCAAAAATAATCGCCCGCTACCTATTCGATCTTCATGGTCGTGATCTTGATCGCAGTCGATGCCGTACCGGATACGAGTTCATCTTTCAGTTGATGCCTTTTCGACTTCGATCCATATCACGATCACGATTTTAGGTTGATTAAGGGCCGCCAAGACGCCGAGGTGGCCGATGGGGAATGGTTCCCGCGCGTGGGGCTTGCGATAATGACCGCCGTTGGAGGCGGCAGGCCAATGACCGCCGCCCCGATCCCACCGTTATCGCGAAAGGAGAATCGCCCGATGCAGTCGAACACGCTGCGCAGCAGGAGTTTCTGGACCGGCCTGGCGATGATGGTCACCGGCGTCGGCATGATCGTCGCCGGCGACGTGTCCACCGGCATCCAGACCGTCGCCGGCGGGCTGGTCACCATTTTTGTACGCGACGCCATCAGCAAACTGGCGCCCGGCGGCGATCCGTCGGCCGCCGGCAAGTGACGTGACGCCGCGCGCGGGGGACGCATCCGGCGTCCCCCCGTCCATTCCTGGAGATCCATGACCCGAAAACGGAGGCCGCCCCTCAGCCGCCCACCCGCGACCGATAAAGGCGTTCGATGGCCGTGAAGGACTTGGTGGCGGGTTGGCGCTTCTTCTGAATCGTCTCCAGTATGCGCTTATTGAATTCCTTGGCGACGTTGATGCCCTGGTCTTGCAGGCGCTGCATCAGGGCGGCCACCTCGATCAACTTGGCGATGTTGCGTCCTGGTTCGACCGGCAGCACGTATTCGGGCACCTTGCATTCGAATAGCGTGGCGTAGTGGTCCGAGAGTCCCAGCCGTTCGTATTCTTTTTCGGGATCCCATTTCTCCAGCGTGATGATGACCGAAATCTGCGCCTCTTCGCGGACCGCCCGCACGCCGAAAAGCAGTTCGATGTCGATGATGCCGATGCCGCGGATCTCCATGTGGTAGCCGATGTTGGGCGACGGCTCGGCGACCAATTCATCCTTCCCCACCCGCCGCACGATCACCACGTCGTCGGCGATGAGACGGTGGCCGCGCTCGATCAGTTCCAGGCCGCATTCGCTCTTGCCCACGCCGCTCTTGCCCTTGATCAGCACTCCCATGCCGAAAACGTCCATCATCACGCCGTGCATCGTCCAGCAGGGTGCCAGGCGTCGCTCCAGGTAATGGCCCAGGTCCGACTGGAACGGCGAGGTGATGTGCGAGGTGCGCAGCAGCGGGATGTTGCGTTCGTCGCAGATCTGGCGCAGTTCCTCGCTGATCTCCATCGCCGAGGTAACGATGACGCAGGGAATCTGGAAGGCCAGCGTACGGCGGATGCGGCGGTCGCGCTCCTCGGGCGAAAGCCCCTTGAGGAACGAACTCTCCGTCAGGCCGATGATCTGGATCCGCTCGGCCGAAAAAACCTCGTAATAGCCCGCCAGCGCCAGTCCGGGGCGGTTAAGCTCGGCCGTGTTGATCGTGGCGTCCAGGCCCCCGTCTCCGGCCACCAGCTCCAATTCCCAGTCCTGCGACTTCAGCTCATATAGCTCCTTGACGGTCAGGGGCGCGATGGGCTGGCTGGGCCGATTGAGCTCGGTGGGATCGATGGCCATCG
>JAMCWS010000283.1 GCA_023480605.1 bacterium | reverse complement strand
TGAAGTATTTGACGTCGGTCAGCCCCAGCGCGGCGTGGTCGTGGTTGCCGGCCAGGGTCGGAATGCGGCGGAATCGCAGCAGTTCGACGCATTCGTTGGGAAACGCGCCGTAGCCGACCACATCGCCGCAGCAGACGATCTGGCGGATGCCCAGGCTGTCGACCGCGTCAATGACGACGCGCAGGGCATGGAGATTGGCGCGAATATCGGAGATGACCGCAAGCCGGCGCGGAGCCTCAGAATTCATAATCTTTACCGGTCAATTTCTTGAGCCTGCGGGCCGCCTGCTTGCGTATCAACGGACTCCTGTTGGCCAGGGCGCGCTCCCAGAGCGCGATTTCGTCGGCCAGTTGACCGTCCTGCGTTCCGCCGGTCGGGCCGTCGGCGCCGGCACCGGTGGCGGCGACTGCATCGGCGCCGTCCGCCCCGGGCGCGGTCTCCAAATCGTCCACGGATTCGAGGGCCATGTCAAGCGGCGTTGGCTCGGAAGCGGCGCCGGCGGCGAGTTCGACGATGGCCGCTGCTTCCGCGCCTTTTTCTTCCCGGACGGCGTCGCGTGAAACGGCTTCGCCGCCGGCGACGATGTCGATCGGGTACGCGGCCGCTTCGGCCTGACCAGTAAGAACGGCTTCGACATCGCTCGCCGACGCGTAATCGCCGGCGGGCTCAGTCGACTCGGCTTCTCCCGTCTCTTCGGCCGTAAATGCCTCCACCGGAGCTTCGAAAGCGTCACCGAGAACCGGCATCGGATCGAACAAAACCTCGTTCTTGTCCATCGCCTCGTAGGCCGCGTCGAGTTTCGGGGCCGAGTCGTCCTCCTCCTCGGAAGGCTGGTCCGTATCCGATGGGGCGGCGTATTCCTCCGGCGTATCAATCGGTTCGGCAACCGGCCCGGCCCCCACGGCCTCGGCCGGGCGCTCGATGTCCGACAACGCGGCGTTTTCTCTCGGTTCGGCAACCGGCCCGGCTTCCGCGGCCTGGTCCAACTCGGCGGCCATGTCATCGGCGGCCTCGGCGGCGGCATCCGCCGCGTTCGGAACGCCGGTTTCCTCCTCCGCGCGCGCCACGGCGCCGTTGGCGGCCCGGGGAGCCAGATTGCCCAGAATTTCGGGCGAGAAGCGGGTCGTCGGCGTCAGGTCGGCGGCCGAAATGGCGACCGCGACCGGGGGCTGGGGGGCAGACGGGGCGGGGGCATCGGCGCCCAACTCGACAGGCATGCGGATCGGCATGCGGGCCGCCGGGGTCGGAGACTTGTGCGCAAACCGGATCAACACGGTAGGCCCGAGTTGGATTTCGTCGCCGTCGTTAAGGTAGGCCTCATCGATTTCCCGGCCGTTGACGATCGTATGACGCCACGATCCCAGGTCGCGGATCATGAAATCCTGGCCATGGCGCTCGATGACGGCGTGGCTCTTGGAGATGAACCAGTCGTTGAGGCGAATGTCGTTGCCCGTTCCGCGGCCGATCGTCGTCGTGGGGCCGGTCAGGTCGAAGAGTGCGCCTTTCTGCCGCCCCTTGACGACTTCGATCTGAGCGTCCGTCGTCGGCTCGAACACCATCGTCCGGTCGTCGCTCGTGACGCGTTTGGCCGGTTCGGCCTGCTGGTCGTAATAATAGAGTTTGTGCTTGCCGACGGTGACGACGTCGCGGTCCATGATTTCGGTTTTCTGGATTCGCACGCCGTTGACGTAAGTGCCGTTGGAGCTGTCTTCGTCGATCAGGTAATACCTGCCGTTTTCGTGGCGGATCGTCGCGTGGTGACGCGAGATGGCAAGGTTTTCGATGACGATTTCGTTTTCGGGCGCCCGGCCGATGCTCATCGATTCCTTGATGAAAAAATACTTTTGCACGATGTTGTCGCCGAGTTTGACGATGATTTCAGGCATCTGAGTTCTCCCGCGGATCTTCCGCCGCCTTGCCGACCGGATCTTCCGCATCTTCCGGGGGGTGGCCGCCGGCACGCCGCCGCGCCTCGCACTCGATCGGCCGGCAATCCCGAGGCGCGTCCCGGATTATGGTCTCTCCCCCGGTTGCCCTTCGGCGAACAATCGCAACTGGTTCCGCGCGACGGTTGATCAGTCCGTTGCCTGCGAGATGGTCTCTTCTGATCTTCCCATGAACATAGCACGCCCCGGTTTCGGCCTGTCAAAGGATATTTGCGCCGCGCCGGGAGCCGTGACGCCCCGGCCGGCGGGCAAGGTATCAGGCCCGGGGCATTTCGCCCCCCTGCGTGCCCAACAGGCGCCATTCCGCCCCTTCGCGGGCCACGGCGCTGGTCAACGAACCACCCTCCAGGTCGAATGGCGATATCACCAGGCAGCCATCGCGTTGCTCGACAACCATATACCGGCCCGACATGCCCGGGATCGCAATGGTCAACAGGCCTTGCTGGCCGATCTTCACCAGATACGTTGATGCCTCGGCGGCCATGACACATTTCCTTTCACGGCGGACAGTTTGGCGGATAAGGCGCATCCCCTGCCCCGGGGCAGCGGCCATAAACGCCGTATGCCATTCGACCTACACAAGATATCGGTCGAAGGTTGGAGGAATATAAGCCTGGTCGCCAAAAAAACGGCCCCCCGCCTCGCGGTTCCGTTCGACGGCGGAATCCGGCGGTCGGGTCGGCCCATGTAATCCCGGCCGGCGATTGAATCTCCGCCGTCAGGCGGTTATGATCGCACGACCGCCTTGAGCGCGGCGGCCGCTCGACTGCGGCCTGCGCCCCAGACGCCGCCGGACGGCGAAGCCAGGAGGGAATCCAACCATGACACATCTCGATGAGATCGCCATCGGCCCCTTGACGCCCGGCGATCTGCCGCTGGTGGCGCGTTATTGGCAACGGGCGCATCCCCTGCATCCGATAAACGAATCACTGCTGCGCGAACGGCTTTTCGGACCTCCGGGAGCCGACGCCGACCTGATGCTGGCGGCCCGCCGGCCCGGCGGCGATCTGGCGGGCCTGGCCACGGCGGTGTTTCCGTGCCGCGAGGCCGACGCGGGGGGCGTCCGCTGGCTGGGCGTCGCTCCTGAAACCGCCGGCCGGGGGCTCGAAGCGCGGCTGCTGAACGAATTGTGCGCCCGCCTGGGTGCGCGCGGGGCGAAAAA
>JAMCWS010000231.1 GCA_023480605.1 bacterium | reverse complement strand
ACATCCAGGGAGTCGAAGACCACCTGGGCGACATGGACTTCAAAGTCGCCGGCACGCGCGACGGCATCACGGCCCTGCAAATGGACATTAAAATCGAAGGGGTGACCTTCGCCGTCATGGAGCAAGCCCTGCGCCAGGCGAAGGAAGGCCGCTTGTTTATCCTGGGCGAAATGGGCAAGGTTCTGCCGGCGCCCCGGCCCGAACTGGCCCTGGCCGCCCCGCGCGTCACCATCCTGCAGATCCCCGTCGACAAGATCGGCGCCCTCATCGGCCCGGGCGGCAAGACCATCCGCGGCATCATCGAGCGCACCGGCGTCAAAATCGACGTCGAAGACGATGGCAAGGTCTACATCTCGGCCACCGACGGCGAATCGGCCAAGGCGGCCGAAGCCGAGGTCATGCAACTGACGGCCGAGGTCGAGATCGGCCAGGTCTACGAAGGCAAGGTGGTACGCATCACCGACTTCGGCGCCTTCGTCGAATTGCTGCCCGGCAAGGACGGCATGGTGCACGTCAGCGAACTTGACATCGACCGCGTCGAAAGCGTCGAGGCCGTCTGCCAGCTCGGCGACCGGCTCAAGGTCAAGGTTGTCAACATCGACCCGGCCGGCAAGGTTCGTCTCTCGCGCAAGGCGATCCTCTGCGAGGAGCAGGGGATACCCTACGAAGCCGATCGCGGCGGCGGCCGTGGCGGTCGCAGCGGCGGCGGCCCCGGCGGTGGCCGTGACCGCGGCGGACGAGGCGGACGCGAAGGCGGACGCGAAGGCGGCGGCCAACGTGGCGGCCGGGAGCGTGAATATGGCTTCCGCGAACGCCCGCGACCGCGCGACGAGGATTAACCCGAGGCGCCCGGCGGCGATGGACCCGCAGTGATGCGATGTCGCGGGCCGTGACATACATGTTGCGCAAGAGTCAGGTTGTTTCCCACGACTCTTGCGCTTTTTTTTGTCCCGGTTTATATAGTGGGCCTGTCAGCATGTTTTAAACGAATCAATGGGGAGGCCCACGACCATGGGAGCCAGCCGGTTGGATCGGTTGACGCTGAGCCTGATGGCGATGGTTCTCGCCACGGGGATCTTACCGGGACGAGTGATCGCTTCGCCCGGTGATCCGGCAGGCGAGTGGAGCGGCATGGCGCCACCATCGACTGGCCGGCTGGCCCGCCTGCGGATCATGGATGACGTCTACCCGAAAGCCTGGTTCTTCCGACTTCCCGAAAATGCCGCCAAGCGGGCGAAGAGCTACGAATGGTGGGAGGGGCAGTTCGAGGGGCTCATGGGGATCGAGGGTAAAGCGCTCGACGAGACCATCGTCGGACGCTCAAGTTATTGCCTCGATTTCTTCACCCGGTTCAAGCGCCGCCACCCCGACCAACTCGTGCTTCTCCATTTCGACGCCGACACGCGCGATCCCGCCTTCGATCACGAGCCTTTCTACGACGGGCACTGGCTTTATTACAACGGAACCACCATTCTCTCGGAGGTGCCCGCCACGGCGGGGGAAAATGAAATCCGTGTCGCCGACCCGGACCTGTTCCGGACCAATATCGGCCCCCGGTTTCTCGATCGGGTCGTCAACGATGACATCGGCCTTTGCGACCTGGACGCCACCGGCCGGCCCGACTGGTCGCGGAGCGAACAGGTCCAGCTCGTGGCCATCGACCGATCGCGGGGCCTCCTCCGCGTCCGGCGCGGCTGTTATGGCACGGCACCGCGCGCCTTCGCGGCCGGCCGCGCTTACGCGGCCGCCCACAGCACGTTTCACCCGGCCGGCAAGGACCTGCACCTGTGCTGGCGCTACAATTACTCGACACGCTGTCCGCGCGACTCTCAGGGGCATAATTGTTACGAGGTTCAAGCCCGATACCTGGCCCGGCAATTCCAGTCCGGCGGACAGCTCGCCGACTTCGACGGCATCCAGTTCGACGTGCTTTTCAACAACCCCATGACAGGCCTGGGCGGGCGCGAGGCCGACTGCGACGGCGACGGCCGGGGCGACCAGGGAATGATCGACGGCATCAACACCTTCGGGACAGGCGTCATCGAGTTTCTCCGGCAATTGCGCGCGGGGATGGGCGAGGACCGCTTGATCTTGGCCGACGATTACCCCTGGCCGATCGTTTCGGGCCAGCGGGCGTGCGGCCTCATCAACGGCGTTGAAAGCGAGGGCTTCTGCGGCGTCGATCCCAGACTGGGCCGTTGCGACTGGTCCACCGCCATGAACGGCCATTTCTTCTGGAACCAGAACTCCCGCCCGCCCGCGCTCAACTATATCAACTATGTCTTCCGCCAGCAGGACGAAAAGGGCGCCATGAAGCCGGTCCGAGCATCCTGGAACCTCCACCGTCTGGTATGCGCCGCGGCGCTCATGGGCGACCGGGCGCTCGCTTTCTACGTTTTGCCCTCCGATGAACACGACCGAATGACGATTTGGGACGAGATGAAAATGGGAGCGGAAAACCGCCTCGGCTGGCTTGGCCGGCCGCTGGGCCCGCCCACGCGCCTGGCCCTGATTGTGCCCGATCAACTCGCCGGCGCCGGCCGCGCCCTCGGTGATGACTTGCTGTGCCGGATGACCGGCGAACAGGCGCGATTCGCCCCCGACGGGGATGCCATGCGCGTTTGGGCGAAAGATCCCCGCGCCCGAACGTTTGCTTTTACACTCACCAATCTGACATGCGCCGGCCCGGATCTTACCATCGTGTTCGAAGTCTGGACCAGGCCCATGACTGGTTATCCCATTGAAATGGCGCGTCTCATGCGCGCCCGGTTGGTGACCGGCGGCGCCCCATCGGGCGAGGCGCTGTCGAAATCGGATGAGATGCGCGACCCGGGCCACATCAAGTTTTGGATCAACCAGGATCCGTTTGAGGCGGTTTGTTACTTCAACGACATCACGGGCGGAACGGCCGCCGTCGAATTCACCGTCGAATCGGCCGAACCCTTATGGATACGGCGAATGACGGCCCACACCCAACCCGACGCCATGGCGCGCCAGTTCGAGCACGGCCTCGTGCTGGCCAATCCCTCGCCGCGCCCTTACACGTTCGACCTTGAGATAATCGCCCCTGGAAGGCGTTTTCAGCGTTTGCAAGGTACCCCCGGCCAAGACCCGGCG
>JAMCWS010000254.1:1040-3123 GCA_023480605.1 bacterium | reverse complement strand
AAAAACAAGAAACTGGCCGACCGTCGAAAAAACACGAATCGGGCAATCGAACGATATTTCGTGTGCTTTCGCGCTACTATGGGCCAACTTCATGTTTTCCTGGCAAGATTATGTGCAGAAGTCAAATGCACTCAATACTGCCCGTTTTCTTCTTCGTGGCGCTTCGTGTATCTTTCGTGGTTCTTTGTGTAGCACTGTTTACCGGGTATCAAGCTGGAGCTTGAACTCCAAACGGGCGTTCCGATATTTTGGTTGCGGCTCCGCCGCGCTGAGCATTTTTGTGGCTAATACAACTTTTTTTGAAGATTAGATTTTGATCTCGACCTTGCGGCCCGTCTCGGCGCTTTCGATCGCGCCGAAGACCATCGCCAGGCTCTTGATGTTGTCGGCCGCGGCGGTCTCGGGCGTTTCGCACGTCCGAACGCAGCGCAGGAACTCGGCGATCACCCCGGCGTGGCCGCCCGACTTTACGTCGGCCGATTTGGCGTCGGCGACGGCGGGCGGCACGGCGGCGTCCTGGTAAACGGCGCGACGGCCTTCCATGCCGGTGAGCGTCTGCGCCGCCAGCGCGTCGCCGCCGTCCCACTTGAGCGAGCCTTGCGTGCCGACCAGGCGCCAGTCGCTCTCCCACGTGGTCCAGAGGCCCTCGGCGCACCAGCTCCCGCGGTAGGTGTAGACGAGGCCGCCGGTCATCTCGAAGACGGCCACCGCCGAGGCGTCGTGGTCGTACCACGAGCCCGCGGGGTTCCACTCGTGGCAGTAGACGGCGGCCGGGTCGGCGCCGGAGAGATAGCGGGCGGCGTCGAAGGTGTGGATGGCCATGTCGAGCAGCAGGACGTGGCGCATGCGATCGCGGAAGCCGCCGAAGCGGGGGGCGAGGTAGAAGTCGCAGTTGAGCGTGGTGAGCGTGCCCAGGGCGCCGCCCTCGACGAAGCGGCGCACGCGCCGGATGCGGGGGTCGTAACGCCGGTTCTGGATGACGGCGTAGGTCTTGCCGGCGGCGGCCGCGGCGGTGACCATCTCGCGGGCGTGGGCCATCGAGTCGGCCAGCGGCTTTTCGCCCAGCACGTGGCAGCCGTGCGCCAGGGCCGCAAGGACGACGCCGTGGTGGGCCTCGGGCACGGTCATCGCGAAGACGACGTCGGGCTTCACTTCACCGAGCATTTTTTCCAAATCCGTCCCCACCCGTGCGCCGGCCAGGCCGAACTGCTCGGCCCGCCCGCGCGCCGCCGCCTCGTTGATATCCACCAACCCCACCATCTCGACGTCCGGCAGCGTCTTGATGACATTCAGCCAGACATTGCTCATCCCCCCGCACCCGCACATCACCGCCCGGAGTTTAACGGTCATGATTATCACCGAATCCTCAATCGATACCTATCGGACATGTTGAACGTATAGACTATGGCTCTGAATGTGGAGATGATCTGGTATCATTCCTATTCGCCTTCTACTTCGCGATAGGAACCGATTCAAATAATAACTTGTTGATATCGGACGGGGTGGTTCGCCTGGAAAGGTGTAGCATCTCTATCCCCACCGCGCGACCCGATTCGTCGAAGTCTACAATGATCCCTGGCGAAACCTCTTCCGATTCATGAGCGGGATTCTCGCTCAAGGTCAGATAAAGGGCGTCGGCCTGATGATCCACTTTCAGTTTCATCGGCGTGACTTCTTTCTATCGAAGTATACCGTCACGATACGCGGCTCCGGAATTGTCATATTTACAACCACTCGCAAGACCCGATCACCGAATTCCGGAATTCTCGCTAGTCGATGTTCAAGAGTATCGTCGAACGCGTCATCTGCTATCTCTTCTGGAGCATTTAGGACTCGTTCCATCCATTCCAATGGAATGCGACGTTTTTCCAGGGCGTCTTTCACATGTTCTGTTAGTTGATAATTCACGAAGAGCCCTTTATGCGCCGTGAATCAAGTATACCACCATACACCAATTCGTTTCGCTGTAAAATCTGACCATTATCACGCCCCGCTGTTCGGCAAAAACGCCCCCATCCCTTTCAGTTTGCGTTGAAGCTCTTTCACGTCGATGGCGCGGCTGTCCTTGCCGCTATTCGCCATC
>JAMCWS010000254.1:0-1030 GCA_023480605.1 bacterium | reverse complement strand
GGCGACGAGGACGTTCTCCAGCCCGCGCGGCGTCAGGCAGCGATAGGGAATGCCGTAGCTTTCGCCGGGCTTGGGCATGTCGCCGCGCAGGGCAAGGTGTTTCTCGAACTCGGCCATGTCGGGCTTGGGCAGGTGGGTGTCGATCCAGTAGTTGTAACGGCCGATCTCGTCGTCAAAGACGGCGTGGCGGTTGTAGTCGCCCAAGTTGAGGACGTAGTCGCCCTGGATGCGGCGCGTCTCGCGGATGCCCAGCAGCGGGGCCGTCGCCGCCAGCGAGACGCGCTCGTAGCCTTTCATGTGGCGCCGGTAGAAGCGCTCGTAATAGGGCAGGATCTTGCGGCTCCAGATCACCCCCTCGGTCATCGAGGCTTCGTCGGTGCCGTCGACGCCGTAGCAGTGGCCGATGTTGCCGCCGGCCAGACTGCCGCCGCCGGGCCACATCCCGGGCAGGTGCGGGTCGGGCGAGGGCAGCAGGCCGGGCTCGGCCTTAAGCGCGGCCAGGAAGATTTCTTCGGTTTTCTGGCGCGCGGCGCGGACGGCGGGCCAGTCGACCCCGGCCCAGAGGCTGCACAGCGTGCCGCCCATCATGCTGCCCTGTTCGTCGCCCTTGTCGAAGGATGCGCCGGCCCAGACGCACAGGTCGCCGTCGCCGCTGCAATCGATGAAGACGCGCGCCGCGACGGCGAACAGGCCGCTCTTGGCCGCGCAGACGACGTGACTCACCCGCCCGCCCCCAGCCTCGGCGGCGATCGCCTGCGTCATGAGGCTCAGGCGCAGGCCGGTTTCGCGCGCCAGTTCGTCGTAGAGCCGTTTGAGGGCCTCGGCGCGGATGAGGGGCGGGGGCAGGATGTTCTCGGGGTCGCGCCGGGAGGCCTCCTCCATGCGGCTGAACACCTCGCGGCCGAATCCCTCGGCGTAGAAGTATTTCGCGTCGCCGAACGGCATGAAGACCGGCAGCATGCCGGCCGTGCCCATGCCGCCCAGGCTGTTGTGGCCCTCGGCGAGGAAGACCCGCGCCCCCTGGCGCGCG
>JAMCWS010000260.1:2089-3124 GCA_023480605.1 bacterium | reverse complement strand
GGGTAGTCGACTCCCAGCGCCCAGCGGCAGACGTCGACTTCGTGGGTGCCGTTGTTGAGCGCCTCGCCCGTGCCCCAATGCCAGAACCAATGCCAATTGTAGTGGATCACATTATCGCGATAAGGGCGGCGCGGAGCGGGGCCCTGCCAGAGGTCATAGCCGTCGTCGCCCAGCCAGTCGGGCACGGGGGCGGACTTGCCGACGCCGATCGGCCCGCGATGATTGGCATACCAAGCGCGCCCGTAGTAGGCCTTGCCGATCAGGCCGTCGCGGATCTGGCGGATCACATCCTGGACGTGGGGGTAGGAACGGCGCTGGTTGCCCATTTGAAGGATGCGGCCGGAGCGGCTGACGGCTTCGATGAGGAGTTCGCCTTCGTAGGGGTTCTGGCTGCACGGCTTCTCGACATAGACGTGTTTGCCGGCGGCCAGGGCCAGGATCGCATCGGCGTGTGCCAGTGGTCGGGGGGTGGCGATGACGACGGCATCGATGGTCTTGTCGTCGAGGACGCGGCGGAAATCCTTGACCGCGCGGGGCTCTTTTTTCTGGCGGGTCATGACGGCCTTGATGCCCTTGGCGATCGCGCGGCGGTCGACGTCGCAGACGACAGGCGCCTCGACCCCGGGCAATCCGACGACCGCCTCGGCCAGACTCGCCCCACGGCCGTTGAGGCCGATCACGGCCAGCGTAACCCGGGCGTTGGCGCCCAGCACGCCGATGGCGGGCGCGCCCTTGGCGGCGGCCGCGCCAGCCGCCGCCGGCCGCGGAATGGCGGCGCAGCCGGCCAGGCCCAGACCGACGCCGGCGGTGGCGGCCCGGATCAGGAATTCGCGGCGTTTGAGAGAGTCGCTCATGATGGATCCTCCCGTGGATCGTCAGGATTGTTTGGCCGGGCGAAGGCGCATCTCGCGCCTGAAGGGCGCTATTCAGTCCGGCAGGACGCGGATTTTGATGTTGCGGAACCAGACCTCGTCGACATGGTCCTGCAGGACGATGTGACCGGCGCGCCGCGCGGCGAAACCCGGGGTGGTCTTG
>JAMCWS010000260.1:1521-2057 GCA_023480605.1 bacterium | reverse complement strand
CGGGGCGAACTCGAGGAGCTTGGCGCCGTTGATCCAGTGTTCGCCGTGGTTGCCGTTGAAGACGATTTTCGACCGGTTGAATTCGCCGACGGGATTGACGCGGCGTTGCGGGCCCGGCGGGATCAGGTCATAAAGCGCGCCCGTCTGGTGACTGGGCAGTTGGCCGTCGGGGTGATTCGCGTCGTCGAGGATCTGGTATTCGAAACCCAGAGCGGCGTGAACGGGCGGGTGAGCCGTCGACATGGCTTCGGAGACGTTATACTTGAGGCCGCTGTTGCCGCCGGGGGAGATCTTCCAGTCGAACGAGAGTTCGAAATTGCGGTAGGTGGCGATCGTCATCAGGTCGCCGCCGTTCATCGGCTGGCCGTCGCGGGCCAGGGGCGCGTTGTGGCTGGGCAGCTTGTGGATGCAACCGTTTTCGACAACCCAGCTTTCGGCGGGGACGCCGGCGCGCCCGAGGCCGCGCCAGCCGGCGAAGTCTCTGCCATCGAAGAGGAGCGTCCAGTCTTCGGTGCGGTCGGTTGCCCTGCGGGCGT
>JAMCWS010000260.1:0-1511 GCA_023480605.1 bacterium | reverse complement strand
GGATGGAGAGCGGCGCAGCCGGTGGCGGCAAGAACCCACGCGCATGCGCACAGGCAAGCCAGCGCCGCGCCGGCGCACGTAGCCCATTCGCGGCCGTGCCGCCCGGAACCGGTGAGTGTGACAATACCCAGGATCGACATAAAACCGTCCTCCGTCGCCCGGTGTTTACTATCTTGTCGCGAAGCGATCATGTTTTTCCCACATGTCGCGTGCATACTAGAACCCGCGGCCCGAAAAAATCAATCGTGGAATTGCCGGGGAATTACGCGAAAGCGTCGGGCGCATCCCCCGAATACGTGGGTGGGCACAGAGCTGATGCGGAATTGATACCGGACACTTACGCTCGTAGTCGTGCTCGAATCGGATGCGAGTAATTTCGATTGCGATGGCGATCACGATCACGAGCACGAGCATGGCAATGGAGTCCTGATGACGGGAATATGCGCCCGGTGTCGCGAGATGGGTCCGCGCCTTCCCCGGCCGCTTTTTCCGATTGATCCCCGTCGGCGCGGCGTTTACGGTGATGGGGAGCGGCAAAGACGAGCGACGGCGGCCAGGGGAGGCAACGGTGTCGGCCAATCGTGTAATTTTCAAGGTCGGGGGGCTTCTGGGCGGACTGCTGCTCGCGCTGGCGGGCTTTTGGGCCTGCGAGGGAAAACCCGAGTCGGGGCCGCGAAAGGCGGACGATCCCGCCCTCGACCGGACCGTCGTCGTTTTCACGCCCCATGGCCAGGAGATGCTCGACGAATACGCGGGCGCGTTCGAACGCACCCGCCCGGGCGTCAAAGTCGTCGGCCGCTTCGTGCCGACCGGCCAGATCCTTTCGCAACTGCGTATCGACCGCGACTCGCCCACCGTCGACGTCTGGTGGGGCGGGACGACGGCGTTTTTCGCCCAGGCCGCCGCCGACGGTTTGCTGCAACCCTACCGGCCTTCGTGGGCGGCCGCCTCGCCGCCCGGCGCCCACGACGCCGCCGACCTGTGGTATGGCCAGTTCCTGGAAGTGGCGGCCATCATGTTCAACCGCAACATTTACCGGCCTGATCAGGTGCCGGCGACGTGGGAAGGCCTGCTGGAGCCGGCCTGGCGCGACAAGATCGTCATCCGCGAGCCGATGGATTCGGGCACGATGAAGACCATCTTCACCGGACTCATCTGGGCCCGGGGTGGCGCCGCGCGCAATCCGGCCGCCGGATACGAATTTCTCAGGCGGCTCGACGTCCAGACCCATGCCTACCTGCCCAATCCGCAGGCGCTCTACGACCGGATCGCGCGCAGTCACGAAGGTTACATCTCGCTGTGGAACGTGACCGACATCATCTTTCAGTCGCGCGCCAATGGTTACCCGTTCGGTTACCGGATTCCCGAGGGGTCGTTTCCCGTGTCGGTCGACCCGATCGCGCTGGTGGCGGGGGCGCCGCATCCGGCGGAAGCCCGGCAGTTCTACGAGTTCGTGACGTCCAGGGAAAACTGCCTCAAAATGGCGCGCGGTCATTACCGCATCCTGGCCC
>JAMCWS010000313.1 GCA_023480605.1 bacterium | reverse complement strand
CCGGCGCCTGCGCTCGCCACGGCCGGTCTTGGTCAGGGCCGCTCGGATGGCGGCCAGGGGGATGGTTTGGGACAGGCAGCCAAACAGTTGGGCAACAGGTGCGTATTCCGGTCAATTCGATCAGTGAATCCGGGATGATCCGATCAGGCGTTTCGGGATCATTCGATCAGTCGTTTCGGAGTGATTCGATCACCTCGTTGTCCTCCGTCCATGATGTTCGTTCGTCGGAGCGAAGCGACGCAGGATGGTTCTTGAATAAGTCGCCCGCCGGGCGCAATCAAGCTTTTTCTTTTTGATGAAAGTCGCCCGGAGGGCGCGAACCTGTTTTTGTCTTCTCTCACCTCCTTGTCTTAGCGGGTGGCGTCGGGTTGGGATTTGCCGTAACGGAAGGAGCGCGTCGCGCGACTGGAGTTGCGGCAAGGGGCGCCTCATTCCGCCCCGGCCGCCGCCTTGGTCTTTTTCCGCAGCGACTCGCCCTTGAGCGCCAGCTTGTGGGCGTTGTGCACGAGCCGGTCCAGGATGGCATCGGCCAGCGTGGGGTCGCCAATCGTCTGGTGCCAGTGGCCCACGGGCAACTGACTGGTCACCAGCGTCGAGCGCCGCTCGTAGCGATCCTCCAGGATCTCCAGCAGATCGTGGCGCTCGGCCTCGCCCAAGGCCTCGGTTCCCAGGTCGTCCAGGATGATGAGGTCAGTGCGCGAGAGGCCGGCCAGCAGCTTCAGGTAACGTCCATCGCCGCGGGCGACGGCCAGCTCGCGCCACAGCCGCGCCAGGCGCAGGTAGAGCACACTGTAGCCCTCGCGGCAGGCTTTGTGCCCCAAGGCGCAGGCCAGCCAGCTTTTGCCCACGCCGGTGGGGCCGGTGATCAGGCAGTTTTGGCACTGGGCGATCCACTGACAGGACCCCAGGGCCAGCACGACGGATTTGTCCAGGCCGCGCGGGGCGCGCCAGTCGACATCCTCCAGCACGGCCGCCTGGCGCAATCGGGCCTTGAGCAGGCGGCCCTTGAGTTGCCGGTTTTGCCGTTCCAGCGCCTCCCGGTCCACCAGCAGGCCCAGGCGCTCCTCGAAGCTCAGGGTCGCGGCCTCGCGCATCTGCAGCTGCTCCTCCAGGGCCTTGAGCATGCCGGTCAGCTTGAATGCGGCCAGTTTTTCCAGCGTGGGATGATTCAGCATCGACATTCCTCCTTGGGTTTCAAAAGGGTGGTTGGCGCGTCGGCATAGTACTGCGCCCCGCGCACGTTGGTGTGTTCCAGCGCCGGACGCGGCGGCGCTTTCTCCGGCAGCCCCAGGCGGTCCAGCCCGCGCTTGAGGATCGATTCGACCGAGCGGTAGCTGACCGCGCCGATCGCTCGCGCCCGCGCACAGGCCGCTTCCTGCCGCTCCGGGCCGTAGAGCTTGCCCAGGCGCATCAGCCCCAGGCAGGAGCGGTAGCCCTGGAGCGGATGGGGCCGGCTTTCCAGAATGGTCTTGACCACGCCGGCGGTGGCCGGCCCGCTCTTGGCCGCCCAGCGCACCAAGCGCTCGGGAGTCCAAGCGAGATACTCGCGATGGGATCTGGGCATGTGTTCGGCTGTGGTGGTGTGGCGGCCCTTCTGGAAGGAGCGCGGATGGCCGGCCACGCGTCGGCCCTGGTGGAAGCATTCGACTGTCGTGGCCGTCAACCGCACGTCCAGCTTTTGTCGAACCAGTTGGTAGGGGACGCTGTAGTAATGGCCCTCGACCTCGACGTGATAGTCGATATGGACCTGGGCCTTCTTCCAGGTGGCAAACTCGTAGCGCGTCGGCGGCAGGGGCTTGAGGGCCGGTTTCTCCAGGGTCTCGAACAACGACCGGCGCGAGCCGGGCAGTTTCTGGAACGGGCGCGCGTTGTGCTCGGCCACCCGCTCGCGAAGGGCCTGGTTCAGCTCGGCCAGCGAGAAAAACGTGCGGTGACGCAGCGGGGCCAGGATCTGGCGTTCGACGTTCTGCACGCCGGTTTCGACCTTGGCCTTGTCGCGCGGCCGGCGCACGCGCGCCGGCACCACGGCCGTGCCGTAATGCCGGGCCAGCTCCAGGTAGGTCGGATTGAGATCGGGTTCGTAGTAGTTGGGCGCGGTGACGCCGGCCTTGAGGTTGTCGGGCACGAGGAGGTCGGCAACCCCGCCGAAGGCCTCGAAGGCGCGGATGTGGGCGCCGATCCAGTCGGGCAGCCCCTGGGTCCAGGTCGCCTCGACGTAGGTGTAATTGCTCGCCCCCAAGACGGCCACGAAGATTTCGGCCTGGCGCTCGCGGCCGGCGGCCGGGTCCCGTCCCGTCGCGGTCTGGCCCGCCCAGTCCACGAACAGCTTTTCGCCGGCCTTGTAATCCTGGCGCAGACAGACATCCAGCGCGCCGACCCACTGCCGGTAGCGCTCGCAGAACTGGGTGTACTGGTAGCCGTCGGGGTGGGCCGCCTTGTATTCCTGCCAGAGCAGCACCAGCGTTACCCCCTTGCGGCGCAACTCCTGGTGAAGGGCCGGCCAGTCAGGCAGCGGGCGCGCCTGGCCGCCGGAGGGCGCCGTGGCGGCGAACAGCGCGGCCTCCAACTGCTCTTCGGTGAGCGCCTCGGGCAGGGGCCACGCCAAACCGGCCGCCCCGGCCCGGCGCAGATACTCCCAGACGGTGCTGGGCGCGATGGCCAGGCTGACGGCGATCTCCCGGTTGCTCAGCCCGCAGCCCCATTTCAGTCGTAATACTTCCTTTACCTTGCGCATGGACAATCGCTCCATCGGTCTCGTCTCCCTTCTGGCCGCGCACGGACCGGCCAAAAAGGTCCACGATACCCAATTCCCGAGGATTATCCTGCGTCGCGTTTGGCCCCGGCCGCTGATCGAATCAGACCGAAACGGGTGATCGGATCAGACCGAAATCGGTGGCCGAATGACTCCGAAATCGGTGATCGAATCGCGCCGGATTCGGTGGCCGAATGCTTCCGAAATCGATGATCGAATGGGGCCGGAATCAGTGATCGAATGGTGGCGAAATATGCACTGAAGGGCGGCCCCAGACGCTGGCGCAGCCCATGAATGGCCGCCTGGGCAATCGGCGCCATGGTCATTTGGCCGTAGCGAATATTGAGATTCAGGGTGTCCCCGCGGTTCCATCC
>JAMCWS010000439.1 GCA_023480605.1 bacterium | reverse complement strand
AGGTACGTTAATGAGTCATTCGGTTGCGACTCCGCCGCGCTATATCTTTGTGTGAACAACGGTGCTCTATCCGGAAGGATCGAGATTATATCGGACGATCGATCGCATCATTGGTTGAACTCCCGTGACCATATCGGTTTTCGGGGATAGGATGCGACGCGAGCCGCCGGGTGCTCACGGGTCAACAAACCCGCGCCACCTGATTCGCGTCTTCGTGGGGGGATAAGGCGGCAAGGCGTTTTTTTGACGCAGCCCTTGATCTTTCGGGCGTTTCCGCCGATAAGATGATTGGAGTGCGTCTTGCCCGCGGCCGTTTTCGTCGTTGGGGGTCGCCACGGGTAAACCGAGCGGGGGGATCGCGATCATCATGGAAATCGGCCAAATGGAATCCGACCAACCGACCGCCCGAGTGCTGATCGTCGACGACGATTCCGCCAACCGAATGATGCTGCAAATCATTGTGTCGGTGCTGGGTTACGCCGCCGCCCAGGCCGTCGACGGGATGGCGGCGCTCGAGCAGGTCGAACGCGAAGCGCCCGACCTTGTTTTGCTGGACCTTAACATGCCCGTCATGGATGGCGACGAGGTGTTGCGCCGGCTCAAGGAAAACCAGCGCCTGCGCCATATTCCCGTGGTCATGATATCCAGTTCGGGCGACATCGACCGAATCACCCGCTGCATCGAGCTGGGGGCCGACGATTATCTTCCCAAGCCATTCAACGAAACATTGCTCAAGGCGCGCCTGCGCTCCTGCCTTCACCGCAAGGCGATCTACGACGCCGAGATGCGCCACAAACAATTGGTCGAGGAATACAACCGCACCCTGGAGCGGCGCGTCCGCCAGCAGGTCGAGCAGATCGCGTCGGCCCACTATTCGACGATCTTTGCGCTCTCCAAACTCGCCGAGTCGCGCGACCCCGACACCGGGTCGCACTTGGAGCGCATGCGCGAATACTGCCGCGTGCTGGCCGAACGGCTGGCCCGCCACCCCCAATACCAACTCGAGGTGGACCGGGAATTCGTGAGCACCATCTACGCCGCCAGCCCCCTGCACGACATCGGCAAAGTGGGCATCCCCGATTACATTCTACAGAAGCGCGGCCGGCTGACCGAGGTTGAGACGCGCATCATGCAGACCCACGTGGCCGTCGGCGCCGAAACGCTGCGCGAGGTCGACCAGCGTCACGTGGGCAATCGCCTCATCCGGATGGGGATCGAACTGGCGGCCGGCCACCATGAGAAATGGGACGGCACCGGTTACTTGAGCGGACTCAAGGGCGACGAGATTCCCCTCGCGGCCCGAATCCTGGCCCTGGGCGACGTCTACGACGCCATGACGTCACGCCGCTGCTACAAGGAGCCGTTCACGCACGAAAACAGCCGCGAACTGATCGTCGCCGAGAGGGGTCGAGCCTTCGACCCGGCCGTCGTCGACGCCTTCGTGGCGAGCGAGCAGGAATTCATCGCCATCCATGCCGAATATCGGAACGAGACCGAACCCGACGAAGGGGCCGGCCTTCCGAATCGTTGCTGATTGCGCCGGCGGCCGATCGGGCCGGACTCAGGGGCCGGCCGGTCCGGTCCGCGGCACGTAGCGCACCAGGTCGCCGCTCGCCTCGACATCCCACGTATTAACCAGACCCACCGTAACCAGCGACACCAACCAGTCCAGCGGATCGGAATGCGTTTCGAGCGTCAGGTTGACGATGCCGTCGGCCTCGCCCAGGTTGCTTTCGGCGATCTCGACTCCGTTGGCGTTGTGGACCGGGATGTTGAGGAACAACAGATAGACCTGGCGGCGCGAATCCTCGAAGTGGCGGATGACCGTGTAGGGACGCGCCAGCAGGGTGCTGTAACTGATCGGCTTGGCGGCGCCGGTCGTCCGGTGCTGGATTCGTCCACAGCCCGCCGCGAGCAGCACGCAGGCCGCAAGGGCGGCCACTGTCTGAACCCTTCGTCTAATGATCGTTCACCCCCGTTCCGGCCCCCTTCAGGGCGTGTAGATGAAGACATCCCCTTCGACGCGCGCCGAGCGGCTCGTCAGGATGCCGACGGTCAAGAAATTTACCGCCCAGTTGAACAGCCCGAACTTCTCTCCGGCTTTCAGATTGGCGATGCCGTCGCCGCCGTTGAGGTGCGGCGCGAGCAGGCGTGTGACGTCGGTGTCGGTTATGGGTATGAGCCCGCCGAACAGGTAAAAGTGACGGCCGCTTTCGGCGAAATGGCCGGTGATTTTGTATGGCCGATCGAGCGCGATCCCCGTCAGCACGGGTTTGCCCGACTTGACCGGTTCGTAATGGAGCGCATAGCAGCCTGACAGCACCATGTGCGCGGCCAGGCTCGTCGCAAGTAATAGCACTTTCATGGCGCCCCCCTTTGGCATGTTCCATTCCCGCGCCCGAGGCGCGGGGCATGACTTGTTGAATGGTCGGAAACGTCCGGACCCGCCTTCATTTTCCCACGTTGGGGACGGGGCGGTCAACCGGTTCGCAAAGGGGCGTGGACGGGCGGATGTATCTCACGATTTCGCGCGAAAAGTCGGACAACCGGGATTCATTCGCCGTTATTATGCTCGCAAGCCAAGGCGGGGTTATTGTCGATAGGGATAACGATTACGAAAGGGGGCGCGGGTTCGTCAGCGGTTTCAATCGCGCTGCCCGTACATCATCCCATAATATCGCCGGGTGGGATTCGGGCGGATACTGGTGGATGGCCGGCTTGTTAAAAGGAAAGCAGGATCTGCCAGATAAACATGTTTCCCAGGCCGTCGATCTGCTCCCAGATGCGCCGCACCAGCGCCTCGTCGCCCGAGATGGGACCCAGGCGGGCTTTTTCCTCGGCCCAGGGCAGGCACGCGCCCGGCGCGCGGCGGGTCGGCCGGCCGACGGAGACAGGCGCGGCGGCCGGATCGGCTTTGCCCACCGGCGCCGGCTCCGGCGCGTGGCCGGTCGGGTAGACGCCGTATTCGCGCGCCGCGTCGGTCATCGCCCGCATGTTCTCGACCCGCGCGTCATCCTGGACGATGGCGCTGGCGTCGACGATATAGCCGCCTTCACGGGCCACGCCCTCGATGATTTTTTTAACTTGTTCGCGTACCTGCGCCGGGCTGCCCCAGGCGAGCAGGAAGTTCGGCACG
>JAMCWS010000288.1 GCA_023480605.1 bacterium | reverse complement strand
GAGGAGTTCGTTGACCATCTCCGCCCAGCGGGCGGGGCTGGATGCCGTGCCGTGAACGAAGATCACCGGAATCCGCCCCTGCCGGTAAGGACTCAAAAAGTAAAGTTCGCCCTCCGAAGGTTTGCCGAACAGGTTGAAGTCGCCGCGGCGGAAGCCGGCGATTTCGCAATCCCAGAGGGGTGAATCCTCCAGGCTGTAGGCAAGGGCCGCGCTGGGGTCGGATTCGAGCGGCACCGTGCGCGCCTCGATGCGTACGGCGAGGGCGACGTCGACGTCGTAGAGTTCGATGGTGGCCGCCAGGTGGCCGTCGCTCAGCGCCTGGCGCAGGCGGTCGAACCGCACGAAGGCGGTCACGGGCACCCGGGCATGCGGCAGAAGCCAGCGGTTGGTGGCCCGGCCGTCGATGGCCTCGGTGCTTGCCGAAAGGGCGGCGCCGATGCCCGGCTTGCGGTAATGGTTGCGGAAGCCGCGCACCTCGTAATCCTCGACGGAGATGAAGTCGGCCAGCCGGCAGCCGTCGTAAATGAAACCCGAGGAGTTCGTGGCCAGATCGAGCGAGCCGAACGGCAGCGTCAGGCGACGGGGGCGCAGGTCTATTCCGTCGCCGCCGGACGCGCGCAGCCCGTCGGTAATGCCGCGGTTGTAAAGACCCAGGGCCAGGCGCAGGCGCGGGTCGTAGGGCGAGGGCGCCTTGGCCGGGTCGGCCGGAAACAGAAAGGCGTAGGCGTAAACGGCGGCGGCGAGGGAATAGCGAGGTTCACGCGCGCGGCGGGCGTGATCGAATGAGAGCTCGGCCAGCGCGAAAAGCCGATCGTGTTCGTCCGGACCGCCCAGGCCGGCGTGCAATTCCGCCAGGGCGTCTTCGGGGTTTTTCGCATAGGAATCGGCCAGGCTGAGGCGCTCGAGAAACTGTTTGGAGAAAGAACTCGGCTGGCCGACCGATAAAACACTGGCCGTAAGCTGGCGATATACGGCCTTTTTGCCCGCTCGCGTCACCCCGACCGGCGTGGCGCACCCCATGGCAAGCGCGAACACGAGGAACGTCACAATCCAGACCGTTAACTTCCGCCTCACGTTTAGCACCTCATGGTTCGCAGGGAAACAAGATTACGAGCACGAGCACGAGCACGAGCGGATCGACAACGTTTCGCCGATGGCAGTGATCCTGGGATTCGGGGTCCAGACCGTGTGTTCTCGACAGATTCGCGCCAAGTCTTTTGCGTCCTTTCGGTCGTTTGAGTTTCTTTGCGTCCCATCGTTCGATGGCGGCCGGATGTTAATAATCCGAATCGCCCTCGCTGCTTTCCGAGGCCGGCGCGCCGTACGCGGCGTGAGCCAGGCCGGTGCGGGGGGAATGGCCCGCCAGGTAGGCGTATTCGCCGCCGACCGGCTCGATGATGGGCCAGCCCGTCGAACCATCGCAAACCCGCGTGGGGGCCTGGCCGGCGGGGAAGGGGACGTTGGTGTAAACGCGATGGCCATCCTGGTAGCAGAGGGGGCCGGCGCGTTTGCCGGTCTCGGCGCAGATGTTGGCGACCTCCAGCCCCTCGGGGGTGGGGAAGTTTCGCATCCAAACGCGTCCGGGGATCTTGTGGATTTCGGCGAAGGCGGCCGCCCACATCGGACCGGCCACCTTGCCCCCCGTCAGGCCCGGCCCCATCGGGGTGCGGTCGTCGAAGCCGACCTGGCAGATGATCACCAGGTCGGGGGTGAAGCCGCAGAACCAGGCGTCGATATTGTTGGTCGTCGTGCCGGTCTTGCCGCTGATGGGGGGGTAGGGCGGCGAGGGAAACTTGGCGCCGACGGCGCCGTAGCCCGTGCCCCCCAGGCGCCCCTCGTCGTTGGGGGCCTGGGCGACCACCTGGCGCAGCATGTAGGTCATCTGGTAGGCGGCCACGGGATTGATAATCGGTTCCTCCATGCGGCGGGGCGGCAGTTCGATGCGGCCGTCGGAATCCAGGGCATTGCGGATGAGGCGCGGGCGGATGGCGATGCCGCCGTTGGCGAAAATCTGGTAGGCAGCCGCCATCTCCAGCGGCGAACAATCCATCGTGCCCAGGCAGGAGGAAATCTCCGGCGGCACCGCCCAGCCATGGCCGAGATTGAACACGTTGAAGCGCTCGACCTGGGCCAGGGCCTTCTTGATTCCCAAGGTCTCGTAGAGGCGGATCGTGGCGACGTTGCGCGATTCCTCGATGGCCTGGATCAGCGTCATCGGTCCGAAGAAACCCTCGCGCTCGTAGTTGGTCGGCCGGTAGCGCTGGTTGCCGTACGTGAATTCGATCGGCTCGTCGACGACGATGGAGTTGGGCTGGAAGCCGCGCTCGAGGGCGGCGGCGTAGAAGAAGGGCTTGAAACTCGACCCGGCCTGCCGCCCTCCCTGCATGGCCCGGTTCCACTCGCCCACCGTGCCGCCCACCAGCGCCAGCACCTCGCCCGTGTGGGCATCCAGGACGACGATCGCCCCCTGGACGGGACCGTTGTTACCGACGACCCCCTCGATCCGGCCCGTCTGCTGGTTGACCGAATGAAGGCGCACGTCGATCAATTCCCCCTCCTTGAGGACCATGGCGGGGTTGTGGTAGAGCGCCTCGGGGTTTTCGGGCCGCGGGATCGTGCCGTGGTAGTCGCCTTCACTCACCTCGATGCCCTGGGGGGTGAGGCGGGTGATCCGCATCAGGCGGGTCGTGCCCTCCTTGAAGATCCACCCCAGATCCTTTTCCTCCTTGATGCGGCGCCGGGGTTTGGCCGCCTGCCACTGCTTTTCGACCGCGGCCAGGCCTTCCCGCAGGGCTTTGTCGCAGGCATCCTGGATCGGCACGTCGAGCGTCGTCGTGATGCGCAGCCCCTTGACGTTGAGTTCATCGCGGGTCAGGTTGTAGACGCGGCCCAGGTCGATCTTCAGGGCGCTGATGAAGGAGGGATACGGACTGACCATCTGCGTGCTGCGCCGCACGACGATCGGCTCGGCCTTGGCAGCCTGGTAGTCCTTCTCGGAGATCCACCCCAGTTCACGCATGCGGTAAAGCACCAGGTCGCGCCGCTTGCGCGAAAGCTCGATATTCTTGAAGGGATTAAGGTCGTTGGGATCCTTGGGGATGCCGGCCAGAACGGCGCACTCCGACAGTGTCAACCGGTTGAGCGGCTTGGAAAAATAGG
>JAMCWS010000119.1 GCA_023480605.1 bacterium | reverse complement strand
CGGCGACGCTGCTGTCCTTCACCATCACGTCGTCGCTGCCGCGCCGCTCGGACCAATAGAGCGCCGATCCCTGCCGATCGTCGGCGTCCAAGATGACGACGGCGGCCCCGGCGCGTGCCGCCTCGACCGCAAACCCGGTGGCGATCGTCGTTTTAGACTGACCGCCCTTTTGCGCGATGATCGCCCATGTCTGCATGATCGTCTCCTTTAAGCGACTTAGCGACTAATACAGCTTAATCTATAAATCGCAAACTTGCTTAATCGCTTAGTCGATTAGTCGATTAGTCGCTTAGCCTGTGGCGTCTTCATCCTCTGGATTGTCCAGCGGGTCGTGGCTCATCGGACCGTGCCCCTCGATGGGGCAGAGGGGAGCGCCGGCGGATTCCAGCCATTTGCGCGCGGTCCTCACGGTGTAGCCGCAAGCTTCACACTCACATTTGAGCATCCGCGCGGCTTGTTTCTTCGGAGCCGTCGTCTCGCCGCCGGTGTCGAGCCGGGCATGGGGGAGGGGACCGGCCTGCGCCAAGATCGGCGCAATCGCCGTCAGGAAATCCGGACCGGGGGTGGTGGCGCGCATCGGCCCGACCAGACCTAGCCCGACCGCAACTCGTTTAAACGCTTTCCCGTGCCCAGCGGGGATGCCGACGGCGGCGTGGACCAGCTCGTGCGCGAGGATGGCCGCGATCTGCGCCGGCATGGCGTCGGGATCGTGCGCCAGGTCCGGCCGGATGAAGATTTCAAAATGCCCGTCCGCGCTGCGCCGATTATCCCAGCACTCGCCGATCGCCTTTCCCTTCCGGCCGGTGCTGGTGAAGCCGATCGCGACACGCACGCGGTGGGGGAGGGGAGCGTCCAAGGTCTCAAACAGCGGCCCCATGCCCGCCGCTACCCGATTCAGCCAGCTTTCGCGATTGTCCTGTTCCATCTCACTTGCTCCTTCAAATCGCCTAAAGGGCGATGGCTTCGGCCATCGACCCTGCCTCGTGGCGAACAGCGGGGGACGAGGGGGCAAGGGCGAGCTGGCCGGGTGGTGCGGGCGCAGGGAGCGTAGCGACTGAGCCTCGGCCGGCCTGGTCGCCCTTGCTGGGGGGAGGGGGTCGGAACCCCCTTCACCCGCCTAAGGCGCGTCCGCGCCGTATGACGCAGACGAGATCCGCACAGCGGTTCTCGGCCCGCCAGGAGATCGTCACCGACAGGCCGAGACCGCGTGCGGGCTCGGGGAGCGGAGCGAGTAGAGCCACGGTGCCGCGCAGCGGCAGGCGCTTAGTCGCTTAATCGCGTAGTCGCTTAGCACCAAAACAAGTGCCCTTGAGAATAATGCAGTTTTGCATTACCTTGGCGATGGAGGTCACTATGACGACATTGAGTGTCACAACGCGGGGCCAGGTTACGTTCCGGAAGGACGTGCTGAAGCACCTTGGTATTCAGCCAGGCGACAAGATCAGGCTCGATCTGCTGCCCGATGGACGGGCGGAGCTGAAGGCCGATCGGGGCCAGGGCTCGTGGCGGGAGCTGCAAGGCTTGTTCAAGGGCAAGACAAATGGTGCGCGGCTCTCGATCGAGGAACTGAACGACGCCATTGCCGATGCCGGCGCAGCGGCCGGGATGCGCGGAATCGAGCGCAAGTGAAGGCCAACCTCGATACAAACGTGTTGCTGCGTCTGATTGTGGGAGACGATGAGGCGCAGCAAAAAATGGCGATCGAGACGCTTGAGGCGGCCGAGTTGGTGGCGATCAGCGTCCATGCGTTCTGCGAGTTCGCCTGGGTGCTCGATCGAAGCTACGGCGTGCAACGCACCGATATTTCCGCCGCGATCCGCCACATCCTCGATATGCGCAACGTGGTTGCCAACCGCCCGACGATTGAAGCCGGCCTGGCTGTGCTCGATGCCGGCGGCGACTTCGCGGATGGAGTGATTGCCTTCGACGGCCAATGGCTCGGCGGCGAAACCTTCGTGTCGTTCGATAAGAAGGCCGTAAAACTGCTGGAAGGGCAGGGGACCGATGCCCTGTTACTGAAATAGCCATGAGGGCGATATTCATCCGCCACGGCGAAAGCACGGCCAACGCCGGGCTCGCCGGCGTCGATGTGGCGTCGATCGCGCTGACGCAGCGCGGGGAAGGGCAGGCGAGCCGGATCGCGCGGGAATGGCCGGAAGCGCCCTCGCTGATCGTCACATCGCCATTTCAGCGCACCCGGCAAACGGCCGCACCCACCATCGCCCGCTTTCCCGGCGTGGCGGTGGAAACATGGCCGATCGAAGAGTTCACCTATCTACAACCGGCGCGCTGGAACGGCACGGCCGGCGCCGATCGTCGGCCCCATGTCGAACGCTATTGGACGGCGGCCGACCCCGCTTATTGCGACGGGGAAGGGGCGGAGAGCTTCGCCGGCTTCCTCCACCGCGTAGAGGCCACGTTAGCGCGCCTGGCTGCGCTACCGCCTACCTCGCTGGTCTATGTGTTCGGGCATGGGCAGTTCATCCAGGCCGCTCGCGCGGTCGTCACCGGCCCCGATCTGGACGATACGGCGCAAATGCGGACTTTCTGGCGCGATGGCGCTCCCCCTCTCGTCGCCAACGCGCAGCGGGTAGGGTTTCACAGGAAAGAGGGCCGCTGGGAATGTGCGGCGACATTGGAGGGGCCGATCGCCGCCAAGCTCCGGCGCTGATCGCTTTGGACTAATCGACGGAATGGGCCGGCCGTCCCGTGCATTTGGCAAACAGGGCGATGGCCTTGTCGCACACCGCGCAATGCCCCTCGCAGCAGTCGCGCATGAGGAATGCCACGAGGTCAGACAGCGCCGGGAAGATCGCGCTGTAGATGATCGACCGGCCCTCTCTCCGGCTTTCGACCAAGCCAGCCTGTTCGAGCTGGCTCAGGTGGAAGGATATGCGCGAGGGCGGCGCGCCTTCCAGGGGGCGTTTGCGGGAGGGGGCGGAATCCTACGCTAAGGATTTGGGCCAGCGATATTCCCCGGTTAGATTGATGTGTTCCCATCCCAACGGCGAGACGTGGGCGAGTAGATCAGGCTCGATATGGGTACCGCTGGCGGCCCGGGTATTGACGACCTCGCCGAGCTTCATGGTGTTCCAGAATATGATGATGGCGGCGAGCAGGTTCATTCCGGCGATGCGATAGTGCTGGCCTTCGCCGGATC
>JAMCWS010000191.1:14507-16321 GCA_023480605.1 bacterium | reverse complement strand
CCGATCTGCCGCCGCGGCCGGGCGGGCGGTGCGCCGGTCGCGGAACCGGTGTCGGCAGGCGGCGTATTGGGGGGTTGGTTCATGATTGAAAACGGCGCCTATCGGCCGCGCTGGGGACTTTCGTGGACGAAACCGCTTTTTCCGGCTTCATCGCCGCCGCCTCAACCGCTCCGGCCGTAGCGGAGCCGGGCCATTCGGTAAAGGGTGCTCAGGTAGGCGATGGCGAACCTGAAGAGCTTGGCGTGCGACTTGCCTTCCTTGCGGGTGCGGTAGTGAAAGGGCACTTCGGCCGGCACGTGTCCGCCGACGTAGAGACGGATGAGAATTTCCTCGAGGACGTCGAAATCGGCCGCCTCGAAGCGCTGGCTGGCGATGGCCGACCGGCGGTATAGACGGAACCCGCTTGAAATATCCTTGACCGGGATGCGCAGAATGGTGGTGAAAACGGCGTTCAGAATCCGCGAGAGGACGTAGCGGAACGGCGCCATGTCGGCCCGGCCGCCGGCGACGTAGCGCGAGGCGATGACGATGGTGGAGCGGTCGCGGGCGGCCCAGAGGGTGGCGATGAATTCGGGCTCGTGGGAGAGGTCGGAGTCCATGGTGACGACGTAGTCGCCGCGGGCGGCTTCGATGCCCCCGCGCAGCGCGCCGCCATAGCCGCGGCCGTGCTGGCGAATGGCCGCCGCCCCGGCCCGCTCGGCCTCGGCGATCGTGCCGTCGGTCGAGCCGCCGTCGACGATCAGGATTTCATATCGCATCCCCTCGTGATCGAGCACCCGGCGGGCGCGCGTGATGAGTTCGCCGATGTTGCCGGCCTCGTTGAGCGCGGGGATGACGAGGGTCAGGTCCATGCGGGGAGCCCTTCGCGATAAGTCGGGACCGGGCCGCGCGCGCAGGCCTCGTGAATCCCGTATACGGCACAATCCTAACGACGGACCCGCGCCAAACGCCAGCAGGAAAATCGCCCGTGCCGGAAGCCGGATGCATCTCGAAGACGTGGGGGTTACAATGGCGGCGGCGCCCGTGAGCAGTTGTCGGGCATGCGCCGGTCGAGTAATTTTACGGGATTGTTCGCGCGCGATCTGGTATGAGGATAGACGATAATTTGCCAGGAGGGATTTCATGAAACGGCGCGATTTCATTTGGTGGATGGGCGCGGGCGCGGCGGCGGCGTGCGGCCCGTGGGTCATGCAATCCGCGAGGGCGAAGGAGGCAACCGTGTCAAACGCATCGGAATCACTTTCGGCGGCCAAGCCCAATATCCTGCTCATCTACGCCGACGACCTTGGCTACGGCGACCTGGGCTGTTACGGGGCGACGAAGCTGGCCACGCCGGCCATCGATTCGCTGGCGCGCGACGGCATCCGCTTCACCGACGCCCACAGCCCCTCGACGATTTGCACCCCCTCGCGCTACGGCCTGCTGACGGGCCGCTACCCCTGGCGGCCCGAAAGCTGCTGGGCCTACAATTACACCGCGCTCCTCATCGACCCGGGGCGCCCCACGCTGCCGTCGATGCTCAAGAAGGCCGGCTACGCGACGGCCTGCTTCGGCAAGTGGCACCTGGGTCTGGGCGGCGAAGACGCGCGCCAGGACTGGAGCGGCCTCATCACGCCCGGTCCGCGCGAAGTGGGTTTTGACGACAGCCTGGTGCGGGCCGAACCGAACCTGTTCGTCCACAACGGGCGGGTGCTGGGCCTGGCCGAAGGCGACGAACTGCGGATGGTGCCGGTCGAGGGGAAGGCCAAGGCATATCGCTTCGCGGGCGGCAAGTCGGCGCGGCGCTTCAACCAGCTCGCACAGAACGCCTTCGT
>JAMCWS010000191.1:0-14497 GCA_023480605.1 bacterium | reverse complement strand
GACATGACGATCCTCGGCTTCCTGCCCTACGCCTTCCTCGTCGGCCTGCTCATGGCGCAGTACACCTACACCGGGTACGACGCCTCGGCCCACGTCACCGAGGAGACGCTCAAGTATCTCGCCACGCCGCGCGAAAAGCCGTTCTTCGTTTACCTGCCGCTGTTCTACGTGCACCAGCCGATCGAACCGGCGCCGGACTTCCAGGGCACGAGCGGCTGCGGCCCCTACGGCGACTACGTGCAGGAAATGGACCGCGCCGTCGGGCGGATCCTCGCCAGGCTCGACGAACTCGGCCTGCGCCAAAACACCCTGGTGCTGTTCGCCAGCGACAACGGCGCGGCGCAGGACCGCCCCGCCTTCGCCGCCGGCCATCGCAGCAACGGCGCGCTGCTGGGCCAGAAGGCCGACATCTGGGAGGGAGGCCACCGCGAGCCGTTCATCGCCCGCTGGCCGGGCCGGATCCCCGCTGGGGCGGTCTGCGGCGACATGGTCTGCTTTACCGACATGATGGCAACCCTGGCCGCCCTCACCGGCCAGCCGCTCACGCCCGACGCCGCGCCCGACAGCATCAACATCCTGCCCTCGCTGCTGGGCCGGCCGGGCGGCCGGCCGCCGCGCGCCGACATGATCGTCAAAGCGGTCGACGCCAAGACACTATGCGTGCGCGAAGGGCCGTGGGCGCTGCTGACCTGCCGTGGTTCGGGCGGGCTGACGACGCAGTTCCGTGATTTCAACCTGATGAGTTTCGACGAACTGGAGCTCAAGAGCAACGCCTGGTCGAACGACCCGGAGGCGCAGAAGAAGCTGCCGCCCGAACAACTATACAACCTGGCCGACGACCCGCATCAGACCAACAACGTCTACGAGCGGCACCCGGAGATCGTTGCGCGCCTGCACGCCCTGCTGGAGCGCCAGCGCGCCGCCGGCCACAGCCGGCCGATGTGAGGGAACGGACAGGCAGAACGTACAATTCTACGGATCAATACCTAATGATTTTTATAACAGGATGACAGGATTGACCGGATTAAAAAAGAAGGGGCCGTACCATCGATATGTCTGCTTCCGAGCCATCCTGTCGATCCCGTAATCCTGTCAGTTTCTAACTGCCCCCTCACCCCACCGTCAGCCAGATGGGGCTGGACCAGGCGAGTTCGCCGTCGGCCTGAAGGGCGCGGACGTAATAGTGGTTTTCGCCCGGCGAGGGCGCGGAGTCCGTCCAGGTCAGTTTGAGTTCGTTCGTGTCGCTCCTGGCCTCGTGGGCGACGGCGTAGTTCTTGAAGATCACCAGTTGCTTGATCGGCGCCGTGCCGACGACGCGGATCGTGAACCGCGGCGGGCGGTCCAGCCGGGCGGCGTCGCCCTGGACGAACTCGCCGGCGCGGAAATCGAGCACGATGTTGTCGGTTGAACCGAAGGTGTGACGGCGCCGGATGGCCTCGATGAGGCCGTCACGGCTGGCCTCGGACGCGTAGACGTTGGCGAACGAAACATGTGTCGAACCGTGGTCGGAACTGGCGATGACGCCGATTTTGTAACCCTTCTTCCAGGCTTCCCAGACGAAGCCGTCCGGCTTGTAGGCGACGTCGCCGGTGCGGGCTTTTTCGGCGCGCGGCGCGCCCTCGTATTCGTAGGAGTTGCGGCAGCCCTGGTAGATCTCGACGACCGGCTCGACCTCGTCGTCGTGGGCATGCCAGTCGGTGCCCATCTGCGTGCCGGTGGTGTGGGGGATGGTCACGCCGCCGGTTTCGTGCAGGTGCGTGTAGAGGTGTTCCAGGACGCCGGGGCCGGCCTTCACCATCGGCAGCGCGCGGAAGCCCCGGCGCGGCTCGATGACGTTGTGGTGACCGACGGGGTAATTGATGCCGTATTCATAGGCGAAAAACGCCACGAAATGCGGGGGCGAGTTGAAGATGTCGGTAATCTTCTGCGAGCGCCACCAGACGTAATCCAGGTCGATGCCGCACCACTGGTTATGATCGGTGGCGGCGACGAAATCGAGCGCCGCCGCATCGATGGCGTAGCGGAACATATCGGTGATCGAGCAATCCGAAATGCCATCCCAGGAAATGTCGGTGTGGCGGTGAAGGTCGCCGCGGAAGAGCCGGCACTCCTTGCCGTCCACGGGCACGCGATAGCTCCGCATTCGGCCGACGGCCTTGGCTTCGTGTCGCGCGGCAGGATCGGCTGCCGGCGCCGGCGGGTCCACCGGCGTGAGGCGCGGCGCGGCGGCGGACTGCCCGGGCGCCGCGAGTGCCGTCGCGTAAATGCGGTTGGCGCGCGGCACGCGATGCCACATGCCGTCGACGCGGTTTTCGGAATGCCACACGGCCAGCAGGCCGCCGCCGGGCAGAGCGATGCCGTCAACGTCGCTGTCGGCGCGCGTCCGCAGGTCGTTGAAGGAGACCGGCCCGCGCCACTGGTCGCCGTCGAGCCACCAGGCATAATTTTTCCAGAACGGAAACGCCAGCGGCTGGCGGAAGGCAGGATGGGGCTGGAGTTCGGGTTCGCAGCGGCGCACGACGAGCCAGACGCGCCCGTCGGCGCCCAGGCGGACGAACGGATTGCGTTCTCCGCCATAAACGCTGCCTTTGACGTGATACTCGGGCGGTTGCGCCGGCTCGGACAGCTTGCCCTCGGCATAGCGCCGCACGCGCGCGCGCACGAAGCCGCCCAGGGTGTTGCCGGCCACTTTGCGGGCGAGTTTACCGCTGTCCTTGCCCCAGTTGGCCTCGCGTTGCTCGTAGGCGATCCAGGCCGCGCCGTCGGGGCCAATGGCGACCCGGGCGTAGGCTTCGAAGTCGGCGCCGCCGGCCACGAGCACCTCGCCGCCCCACTTGCCGCCCGTCTGCTGGCGCAGGTAAACGTCGTAATTGCCGTTGCGGTAGCTGTCCCAGACGACCGTCACCGTGCCGTCGGGCGCGACGGCCACATCGGGGAACCAGTCGTTGCCCGCCCCGGTGCTGACCGGCTCGGGCGCGCCCCAGCCCTGGCCGCTCGAGCGGACCATCAGGATGGCGAAGCGGCCCTCGCGCCGGGCCTGCCAGACCATGACGACCGAGCCGTCGGGGGCGGCGGTCATGCTCGGGGCGAAGTCGACTCCCGCCGCGCGGACGACGCGAGCGGGCGCCGACCACGCCGCTCCGTCGAAGGTCGTAAACCACAAGTCCCAATCGCCGTCGCGCTGTTCGGACCAGGCGACCCACAGCCGGCCGGCTTTGTCAACCGCGCAGGCGGGCTTATAAAGATCGCCGGCGACCGACGGAACGGGAGCGGCCTCGGTCCAGCGGCCGTCGCCGAAATGCGCCGCGAACAGGCGGTCGGCCCGCGCCGGATGATCGTAGGTCTGCCAGACGGCCCAGGCCGAGCCGTCGGGCGCGGCGGCAAGCACGGGGTAGTCGGCGTCGCCGGGCTTGGGCGAGATGGCGAGCGACTCGGGATCGACCCCGCCGGCACCGGGCGCGGCCGGGCCGGGGGCCGCCTGGCCCCAGGCGTTCATGCGCCCCAATGCGGCGCCGGCTCCCAATGCGCCTGCCGCCCGCAGAAAATCGCGGCGGGAGAGCGTCGATGCGTGTTCCGCCTCAGGTTCGGTCCAATCGCCGTCGCACATGGTCAATCCTTTCACATCGGCAAATCCTAATCGTTACGTTGAGATTCCGCTTGGCGGGGATGCCGCCGCGACGCGGAAAACCGAGTTCGGAGCGCCAGCTTCGGCTTAATATTCAACCCCTCAAGATAGACATCGATGTGTGTGTTTCAACATACCGGGCTGAAGCTTGAACTCCAAACGGGTTTTTTGCCATTCGGGAGCGGCCGCCGACATGGCGTTCCCTCTGAGACGCATCTTTTCCTCCGCAATTTCTGTGGTCATATACATACTAAAATATTAACCACAGAGTTCACGGAGGAAAAGAGATCGCGGAGCGAGGGTAATAAAAAGGCCGACTCAGGCGATCGTGCCCTTGATCCCCTTGGCCTTCAGGATGTCGACCGGCCGGCCTTCGCCCTTGAGCTTGCCGGTTTCGCCCGGGCCGCCCAGGTGCGCGCCGATCTGCGGTTTGTCGCTGCAGATCGACCATAGTTGCTCGCGTGTCCAGCCCTCGTCGCCCAGTTTCTTCATCCATTCCAGCGTGAGGACGTGCAGGCGATCCTGCAGCTCCTTGTGCACCGGATCGCCGTAGAGGTTCTTGAGTTCGTGCGGGTCGTTCTTGCGGTCGTAGAGCCGGTTGTAATGCTTCGCCATATACTCGGCGTCGGTCACGCCGGTCGTGTAGGTATACTGCCGGGTGTAGACGCCGCGGTAGCCCCAGAGCGTGAACAGGGGAATCGAATCGACCGCGTCGTCGCGTTTATCGAGTATGGGTTGCGTCAGGTTCTTGCCCTCGCAGGTTTCCGGCACGGGCAGGTCCATCAGGCCCAGGATCGTCGGCATAAGGTCGAGCGACCCAAGGAGCAGGTCGGTGTCGGCGCCGGCGGGCAGGCGCGCGGGCCAGCGCATGATGAAGGGAACGCGCGTGGAATAGTCTTCGGGATAAGGCTTGGGGCCGGGCGCTTCGTGCGAACCGAGCATGTCGCCGTGGTCGGCGGTGAAAACCACCAGCGTGTTTTGGTCCAGGCCCTTCTCCTTGAGCTTGTTCATGAGCCATCCGAAGGCCTTGTCGACGCCCGAGACCATCGCCATGTAGCCCTGGTAATACTCGCGCGCCCAGTCGCTGTCGACCGTGCCCGGCCGGTAGTGGAGTTTTTCCGGGTCATACAGGGGGAGCATTTCCTCGGGGGCGCCGCTCCGGTATTTGAAGCGCCGCGTTTCCCGGTCCATGCCCATGTCGTGCGGCGGGTGCCACGAAACGAACAGGGCGAAGGGCTTGTCGTCGGGCGCCTTGTCGAGGAATTCGAGGGCCTGGCGCGTCTGGCCGTAAACTTCCCATTCCTTGAAAAAGACCTTCTGGCCGTTTTCGTCGAAGTAAAAACACTTGCCGGGCCGGTAATCCACGTGACAGTTGTTCGTGAGGAAGTATTCGTTGAAGCCGTAGCGGTAGGGGCCGTTGGGAACCCCGCGGTCGCGGTCGCCGCCAAAGAGATGCCATTTGCCGACGTAGCCCATGTGGTAACCGGCGTCGCGCAGCACTTCTCCGAAATACTTGCCCTTGCCGCCGGTGGCGACGTCGCTCGAAAGCATCTGGATGTCATTGATGATCGCGGCGTTGTGAAGCGGATGGAGGCCCGACAGCAGGATGCCGCGGTAGGGCGTGCACACCGGGTAGGAACTGACGCAGTAGTTGAAGCGGATGCCCTCGGCGGCGCATTTATCGATGCTGGGCGTGCGGATCTGGCTGTTGCCATAGCACCCCAGCATGTCGTAGGCATGCTCGTCGCTCATCACGAACAGCAGGTTGGGGCGTTTGGCCGCCGGCTTGACCGGCGCGGCCCAGGCGGCCGGCCCGGATAGCTGCCCGGCCACCAGCGCGGCGCCGGCGGCGGCCGACGCGCGCAGGAATTCGCGGCGAGAGAGATTGTTTTTCATGATCTGACCTTTCTTTCGCGAACCGTTCGGTTTTGAGAGGATGATTGTTCACGTGTCGTTTTAAGAATGTCGATCGGGCGGCCTTTCAACTTGCCGTCGCCTTCCTGGGCGAGGCGGCCCCGCCTGGATATGGCCAGTTCCGCGGGTTCGAGGGCCGTATCGGCGATGGTCTCGTAGGTCAGGCAGCCGTCGCCGAGGCGCCGCATCCAGTCCATGGTTCGCTCGTGAAGCCGGTCGCGCAGATCCCGGTGGCCGGGCGACTCGAACAGGTTGTTCAGCTCGCGCGGGTCGGCCTGGCGGTCGTAGAGGCAGTTGCGCAGTTCGAAATTGCGCGGCATCGTTTTGCCTTTGCGCGCGCCCTCGACCGTGAAGGCGTAGGTGTAGCGGCGGGTGTAGACGCCGCGCCAGTTGCCCGCCAGCAACCAGAGGGGCAGCTCCTCGACGGCGTCGTCGCGTCCCTCAGCGATCGCCGGCGACAGGTCCCGGCCCTGGCACGTTTCGGGCACGGGCAGCCCCATCGTGCCCAGCAGCGTCGGCATAAGGTCAAGGGCGCCGACGAGCAGGTCGCTCGCGCGCGGGGCCAGCTTGCCGGGGTAGCGGATGATGAGCGGCACGCGGCAGGCCTCGTCCTGCGGGCAGCCCTTGTGGCCGCGCCAGCCGCGCGAAAGCAGGCAGTCGCCGTGATCCGACGTATAGACGACGACGGTGTTCTCGGCCAGGCCCTTCTCGGCGAGTTTGTCCATGATCCAGCCGAAAGCCTTGTCGAGGCTGGAACACATCGCCATGTGGCCCTGATACATCTGGCGGATCTGGGGCGTGTCTTCGACGGAGGGGCGGAGTTTGAGTTTGGCCGGATCGTAGAGTTTCAGAAGATCCTCGGGCGCCGCGTAACCGTTTTCGCCGCCCCAGTTGTGCGGCGGATGCCAGGCGACGAACAGGGCGAACGGGCGGTCATCGTTCTGGTCGAGGAACTTCATCGCCTGGCGGGCCTGGCCGTAAGGTTCCCAGTCGCCGTAGAGCTGCTTCTTGCCCTGTTCGTCCCAGTAATAGGCTCGCTCCTTGTCGAACAGCAGTGTGCAGTTGTTCGAGAGGAACGTGCCGTCGAAGCCGAGGCGATATGGGCCGGCCGGGATCGGCCGGACGCGGTCGCCGCCGTAGAGGTGCCATTTGCCGACGTAGCCCATCCGATAACCGGCGTCGCGCAGCACCTCGCCGAAATATTTGCCCTTCCCGAGGGTCGCGTCCGCACTGGCCAGCATGCGGAAGTCATTGGAGATCGCCCCCGTGTAAAGCGGATGCATGCTGCTCATCAGGAGGCCGCGGTAGGGCGTGCAGACGGGCGAGTTGGAAATGCAGTGGGTGAAACGCACGCCGGCGGCGGCCGCCTTGTCGATGTTGGGCGTGACGATCTGGTCGTTGCCGTAGCAGCCCAGCATGTCGAACGACTGCTGGTCGCTCATGATGAACAGCAGGTTGGGCCGCCCGGTTGTTGCGGGGGCCGCTGCCGCGCCGTAATGCGGCCCGGCGACAAGCGCGGCGCCCGCCGCGGCCGCCGCCGCGAGAAATTCCCGTCGATTCATGGATTTGTTCATTGCCTGGCACCTTTCGCGTGTCGGTGGAGAATAAATATCAAGCTGAAGCTTGGACTCCAAACATGGTTTTCCCATTTTCCGGCGATATGGACTCGGCGTATCCGCGCCTCCGCGGTGAGGAACGATGACAATAATGATCACGATAACGATCACGATAACGATTACGATAACGAATAATACAACTCCATTTTCTAATGAGCGGGGTTTGCTTGCCTAACGGAATTCCTGCCAGCGGCGCGCGCCGGTCAGGCCGGCCAGGCTGAGCAGGTCGATCGGGCGGCCGGGGCCCTTGAGTTTGCCCTCTTTGCCGGCCGCGCCGAGGTAGGCGCCGTAGGTTTCGTCGCTGCACGCGGCCCACAGCGCGTGGGGTTCCCAGTTGAGGTCGTGGAATTTGTCCATCCACTGCTGCGCGAGCTGTTTGAGCGGGTCCATGATGATCGGAGGCACCTGGCTCGTGCCGTACATGTTGTTGAGCTGGTACGGATCGCCGGGGTGGTTGTAGAGCTTGTTGTAATACTTGATCGCATATTCGCCGGTCAGGGTCGTCCACGTGTAAGTCATCGTCCGCGTGTAAACGCCGCGGTAACCCCAGAGTTGGAACAGCGGCACGGATTCGACCGTGTCCTCGAGTCCGGCCAGGATCGAATCGGAAAGATCCAGCCCCTCGCAGGAGACCGGCACGGGCAGGCCCAGGAGGCCCAGGATTGTCGGCATGAGGTCGAGTGTGCCCACCAGCAGGTCGGTGTCGGCGCCTACGGCCAGGCGCTCCGGCCAGCGCATGATGAAAGGCACGCGCGTGGCGTAGTCTTCGGGATAGGGCTTGGGTCCGGTCGCCTCGTGCGAGCCGAGCATGTCGCCATGGTCGGCCGTGAAAACGACCAGCGTGTTCTGGTCCAATCCCTTCTCCTTGAGCTTGTCCATCAGCCAGCCGAAGGCCTTGTCGACTCCGGTGACCATCGCCATGTAGCCCGAGTAATACTCGCGCGCCCAGTCGCTGTCGACCGTGCCGGGCCGGTAGGTGAGGTTTTCCGGATCGTAAAGGGGGAGGGTGTCGGCGGGCGCGCCGATCCGGTATTTGTAGCGGCTCGTGGTGCTGTCGTACCCCATGTCGTGCGGCGGATGCCAGGAGACGAACAGCGCGAAGGGCCGGTCGGCCGGCGCGTCGTCGAGGAATTGAAGGGCCTGCCGCGTCTGGCCATACACTTCCCACTCGTTGAAGTAGACCTTCTGGCCGTTCTCGTCGAAGTAGAAACACTTGCCGGGCCGGTAGTCCACATGGCAATTGTTGGTGAGAAACAACTCTTCGAAGCCGTAGCGATAAGGTCCGTTGGGGACGCCGCGATTGCGGTCGCCGCCGTAGATATGCCATTTCCCGACGTAACCCATGTGATAGCCGGCGTCGCGCAGCACCTCGCCGAAATACTTGCCCCGGCCCTGGGTGGCGACGTCGCTGGCGAGTAGTTGCAGATCGTTGGTCATCGCGCCATTGCGCAACGGATGCAGTCCCGACATCAGCATGCCGCGATACGGCGTGCACACGGGAAAGGAACTGATGCAGTAATTGAATCGGAGACCTTCGGCGGCGAACTGGTCGAGGCTGGGGGTGATGATCTGCGGATTGCCGTAACAACCGAGCATGTCGAAGGCGTGCTCGTCGCTCATGACGAACAACAGGTTGGGGCGGGCCGGCGGGGCCGGTTCTTGCCCCCAGGCGCGTGGTTCGGGCAGGCGACCGGCCATGGCCGCCGCCCCCGCCGCGACCGTCCCGGCCAGAAATCCGCGGCGGGTTATCTCGCGACTCATGAAGAAGTTCCCCCTCTCGATGGAATACCCTTGAGATGCAGGGGCAGGTTTCTACTTGTGAGTCATTAATCCACTCGGAGCGCGGCGAGTCAACCTTCTTCGCGCTTGCGCACCCAATAATCTCCCAGAATGAGATAGCGCAGGCCCGAGCGCTCCATGACGGCAAGGGCTTCGGCCGGTGTGTTGACGATGGGGTGGCCGTGGAGGTTGAAGGAGGTGTTGAGCAGGGCGCCGATCCCCTGGGATCGGCCGATCCCGCGGCGGCCGTCGGCGCCGGTGCGGCGCTCGAAGGCGCGCAGCAACTCGTAATAAGCGGGGTTGTCGCCGGGGGAGACAATCTGCGGGCGCACCGTGCCGTCGTAGGGGTGCGTGCCGGCGTTGATTTCGGCCCGCCGCTCGGGAGGGTCGGCGACGGTGTCGAACGTCAGGATCATCCACGGCGCGGCGATCCCTTTGGGGTTGACGAGGTAATCGGCGGCGCGCTCATTCAGGATCGAGCAAGCGAACGGCATCCAAAAATCGCGCGACTTGATCATGTCGTTGATCGTGCGCACGACGCCCGGGCGCGAAGGGTCGGCCAGGATCGAGCGGTTGCCCAGGGCGCGCGCGCCGAACTCGGCCCGTCCGGCGAACCGGGCCACCACCTCGCCGCGCGCCAGCGCCTCGGCGGCGTGTTCGGCCATGTCGGCGGGGCGCTCCCACGCGAAACGGTCGCCGGCGGCGGCCAGCGCCGTCACTAGCGAATCGCCGCCGAACTCTTCGCCCCAGTAGAGGGTGCGCAACGGCGCGATGGGTGGCGGCGGGATGACGGTTTTGCCTTGCGGCAGGCAATCTCCGGAACGAATTCCGTCGTAGACGGCAAAGGCCGCCCCCAGGGCATTGGTTTCGTCGCCGCATGAGGGCAGGACGAACAGGTCCTCGACCTCAGGCAGCGCGGCGATGGCCTGGTTGGCCTTGACGTTCATGAAAATGCCCCCCGCCAGGGCGACCTTGCGCACGCCGGTGGCCGCCACCGCCCGTCTGACCCACTCGGTCAGCAGCCGCTCGATCCATAATTGCAGCCCGCCGCAGATAACGTCGAAACGGAACGGCTCCAGCCAGCGGCGCAGCGTAGGGTAAAGAAAATAAGCGCCCGGCACGCCGCGCCGCCGGCGCCAGACCAGCGGGCGGATGGGATCCCACTCCAGCAGGCGGTCGAAGACGGCCGCGACTTCCTCGGCCGCCTCGCGCGGAGCATAAGGCGCCAGGCCCATGAGTTTGTATTCGTGCTCGTTGGGCACCATGCCGAGCAGCGTGGTGACGATCAGGTAGACCAGGGCGGGCGACTCGAGTTCGCCGATCTCGGCCAGGCGGCAGGCCGCGCCGGGTCGGGCCGACGATTCGTCGGCGACGGCCGCCGTGGCGCACAGGCCGTCGCCGGCGCCGTCGGCCGTCAGCACCAGCACCGGCTCGCCGCGCCACGGGCCGGCCCAGTAGGCGGCGGCGGCGTGGCAGGCGTGGTGTTCGATGAAAACGATTTTCGCCGGGTCGACGCCGGCGGCGCGCGCCTCGGCCAGGCGGCGGCGGCGGTGGCGGCGCTTGTGCCAGGCGAGTACGGGGGGTGTGGCGCGCCCGGCGCGGCGCACGAGCGGGCCGGGGCGCGGCGCGCCGGCGCGGCGGGTGGCCTCGATCAGCGCGGCGCGGTCGCGGTGGGCCGGCTGGTGCAGGCCGCCGATGGCCACGGCGTCGATCCCCTCCCAGCCGCACCCGGCGCGCCCCAGGAGCCAGGCCACGGCGCGCGCCGGAAAGACGTCGTGGTTTTTGACGCGTGAGAGGCGTTCCTCCTGCACGGCGGCGGTGACGACCCCGTCTTCGAGCAGGCAGGCGGCGGCGTTGTGCCCGTCGTGAATGCCGATGATGCGCATGGATCACTCCTGCCGGGCGGCGCGCGGCCCCCCAGCCCGGTTGAGTGACCCAAGTTTGCACGAACCCCCAGCCAAGGGCAAGCGCCGAGGCGACCTTCCGGCCGTCGCCCGTCAGTCCGCCGGCGAAAGCTCCTCCCAGACGTCCACCAGGCGGTGGTAGTTGCGCAGCATCCGGGGGGTCACGGCGGCAAGAGGACCGGCCGTGGTTTGAAGGACCATGCGGAACCGGCCGCCCTCGAAGGCCCGGCGCGCGGCGGCTTCGACCGCCCCCTCGTCTTCGTTCTCGAGCAGGCGGGCTTCGATGTTGCCCCCCAGCGTGATCCGGCCGCGGGCCAGCGTCTTGGCTTCGGCGAGCGTGATATCGCCGTCGGGGGGCGGCTCGACCGGCTCGAAGAAGTCGCCGCCGCGCTCGATGGCCAGTTCCAGCGTCGAGCGGACGTTGCCGTGACAATGGATGTGGCTGAGCGCGCCGCCGGCGTGGATGCGGTCGATGACGGCCTTTTCGTAATGCTGGACCAATTCCTCATAAAGCGCGTGCGAGCCCATCGGCGGCGTCAGCCATTCGCAGCCGCCCATCCAGACGTATTCGACCGTTCCGCCGGCGAGCACGACGTCCAGGATGCTGATAATCCGTTCCAGGCACGTGTGCGTGAGTTCGTGCAAAAGCTCCCTTTCGGTGGCGCACAGCCTCAGAAAGTATTCGTAAGGCATCATGCCCGCCACGCAGACGAAAGGCGACGAGACGCCGCTGTGGACGATGCCCCGGCCGGCGAACGAGGGCGGCCGGCGCGCGGGATCGGGCGGGCGCAGGCCGGCTGGCAGCTCCCAGGGAACGGAGCGGATCTTTTCGATGTCGTCGAGCGATTCCACCGGATACTTGAGCGTCCAGGTGGTGTTGGACTGCCGATTGCATCCCGTCACGGCGGTCAGCGGGCCCTTGGGCGTGTCGATCTCGGTCGTGGTGATGGTCTCGCCGTTGCGCTCCTCGCGGCCGGTCTCGCGCAGGCGTTGGGGCGGTGTGACGAGGTATCGATTCACGAAGGCGGGGCATTCATGAAAAAAGTGAAGCTGCGCGCCGATGCGTTCGAAAATTTCCCGCATGCCGGGATCCTTGATATTGTTGCCGTTGGCGTAGTGAAAACCTTCCAGCACGAGGGGCACGCGGTCGACCGGCCGCCCGCGCAGCGCCGCGAGCAATCGTTCACGGGGATTCATACGACTTTCCTTATAATGAAGCGCTCGTGATTCAAATATCACTTACAGACGTTAAGGGTGGAATTCATGCTCTTCCGTCGCCCATAAATCCAGAACACGCCATTTGCATACCTTGTCGCCAAACTTTGGGGCGATCGCCGTGCCGCTCTCACCTTATTCAAAATAATAATAAAAGTTAGTACTAATTTTATTTCTCACACAAAGGCACAGAGGCATAAAGTGTGTAAGAATCCGTCAACGAATGCTTGTTTTATTCTCTGTGTCTCTGTGCCTCTGTGTGAGTAAAATATAGTCCCGATATCAACCCCTCCAGTTTCCCGGCACCGGCGCGTTTTCGCGCCAGGGGGAGTCGGCGGGCAAATCGGGCTGCGTGGCCCATTTTGGCTGCATCGACTCGAAATTGGCCAGTTCCGGCTCGGCGACTTCGCGCCAGAATCGCTCCACCGCTTCGTAAGTCGTAAATTCGTGCGCCGGCTTCAGCGCGTCGTATTCGGCAAGCATTTCGCGCGCCTTGTTGCCGAGGAATTCGACCTCGTCGGCCACCATCCGCTCGCCCACGCGCCGGTCGGACTGGGGGGCGTCGGGGCCCATGGCGAAGGGCCGCCCGCCGCCGGCCGGGATGCGTGAGACGTCCACGCAATCGGGCCGCAGCGCCCAGAGGAGCGAGGTCTCGACCTTGCCGGCGTGGTCGCCCGTTTGTCTGCCGTCGCCCGTGAAACCCTTGTAGTTGGACTCGAACTCCGGCAGGGCATACAGGCGCACGCCGACGCGGGGCTGAAGCAGTTTGGCGAGGCGCACCAGGTCCTGCCAGTTAGGGCCGTAGTGGCCGGTCAGTAGGATCGCCGCGTGGAAGCGCAACGCTTCGGCCGCGCGGATGTGGTAGCAGATGTTCTTGAAATGCTGCCAGGGAGGCAGGCTCGTCATCCAGTGGCGCTCGGGGCGGCCGATGGCGCCCTCGGCCCAAATGGCGTAACCGCCGATCTCGTGGATATGCCAGAAGTCGGGGGGCGCGACGATGCCGCCATGGGCGTGCGCGGCCCGGCAGGCGATCGCATGGGCTTTCACTTCATCCAGGCCCAAGGCGTTCTGCGGTCCGTGCGGCTCGCACATGCCGTAGGTGAAATACACGACCGGACAGCGTGCATAAGCCGCTTCCAGTTCATCCTGGAACATCTCCTGCCATTGCACTTTACGCATCGGTGATGCCTTCCCTTCTTGCGCGGTCAACGTCTGGCCCGCCAATCCGGATAAGCGGTAAATGAGACGACGGCAGTCAGGCTACCCCGGCCACCGGGCGTTTGCACCAAATTTCGCCGGCCAATAGAAAACCCCCGGCGCGATCGAAGGCGCCGGGGGCGGGATCCGGGGGCCGGCCGGCCCCTGATGGCGGCCGCCGCATGGATGACGGCGGCCCGCCGGTCAGTTGCGGGCGATGTTGGCCTTGACGTCGATCCCCAGGCCTTTCTTGTTCTTGAAGTCGTGAGGCAGGAGCACGTTCTCGCCCGGGGCGACGATATAGGGTGTGATGAAGAACAGCACGTCCATGTTGCGCTCCAGATCGGACTGGCTGCGGAAAAGCAGGCCCAGCCCCCATATGTCGCCCAGCAGCGGCACGCGCTCCTCCGAGTGGACCTTGCGGCGGGTCTTGAGGCCGCCGATGACGAACGTCTCGCCTTCGCGCAGCGTGACGTTGGTGTGCGTCGAGGAATTGCTGAACACCGGCCGGTCGACGTTTTCGGTGGTGATGAACGAGGAGACCGACGATACCTCGATATTCGAGACCGCCAGTTGCACCACGCCCGGGCGCATGTGCTCGATGGACGGAGTCACATCCATCTTGACGCCCACCTTTTCATAAGTCACCTGCATCTGCTGGTCCTTGGTGTCAAGGTAGGGCACTTCGCTCACCGTCTCGATCGAGACCGGTGTTTTGTTGAGCGCCACCGCGATCGGGCGGGTGCGGATGGTGGCGTCGCCGGCGTCGAGCAAGGCCCGCAGGCGGGCCGAGACGACGCCGCTGCCGATGTTCATCCCCGAAAGCGAGATTCCCAGGCCGGGCATCCGTTCCTGAAAACCGACGGCGTTCCGCCCGCCCAGGCCCTGGATGAGGACCGGAACCTTGACGGGATTGATCGCATTGCCCAGCCCGACGTCGCCGCCCTCGAGCACGCCCGATCCGCCCTGATTGTTGAAGCCGTAGCGGATCCCCAGTTCGCGGGTGCGTTCCTCGTTGACTTCGATGACCAGAGCCTCGATGGCGACCATGTGGACGTTCGCGTCGTCCTTGTAGAGGAAGTCGGCTTCCTTGGGGGGCGCGGGCGTCGGCGCGGGCGCCGGGGCGGGCGCGGGTGTCGCCGCCGGAGCCGGCGCGGGGGCGGGTGTCGCCGCCGGAGCCGGCGCGGGGGCGGGTGTCGCCGCCGGCGCCGGCGCCGCCGCCGGTCCGGGCGGTGGCGCAGGGTGGC
>JAMCWS010000223.1 GCA_023480605.1 bacterium | reverse complement strand
GCCGAAGTGCTCGCGGCGGCCGGCTACGCGACGGGCTACATCGGCAAGTGGCATCTGGACGGACACGGGCGCGAGGCTTACATCCCGCCCCAGCGCCGCCAGGGCTGGGACTACTGGAAGGGCGCGCAGTGCGACCACAACTATAACCACGCGCATTACTACACGGGCGATTCGAGCGAGAAATGCTTCTGGGAAGGCTACGACGCCATCGCGCAAACGCGCGACGCGCAGGCCTATCTTGCGGCGCGGGCGCGGGACGAACGGCCTTTCGCGTTGATGGTCTCTTATGGCGTGCCGCATTTTCCGCACGCGACGGCGCCCCAGGAATACAAGGATCTCTATCCGCCGCAGGACATCAAGCTGGCGCCGAACGTGCCCACGGAGTGGCGGGAAAAAGCGCGTCAGGAGTCGCAGGGCTATTATGCCCACTGCACGGCGCTGGATAAATGCATCGGCGATATCATGAAGACCCTGGACGAGACCGGGCTGGCTGAAAACACGATCCTTGTTTTCACGTCGGACCATGGCGAGTCGATGGGATCGCACGGCTGCCCGCCGTTGCAGAAACAGGTCGCCTGGGACGAATCGGCCCATGTGCCTTTCCTGCTGCGCTGGCCGGCGATTCACGGACGCCGCGGGCGAAAGATCAGAACGCCACTCACCACGCCCGACGTGATGCCGACCCTGCTGGGTCTGGCAGGCGCGGCGGCGCCGAAAAGCACCGAGGGCGAGGACCTCTCGCGCGTTGTGCGCGGCGAAGGCGAGGCCGACCGCGCCGCGCTTTACATGAGCGTGGCCCCGTTCGGCAGCGGCCAGGACATGAAGGAATATCGCGCCATCCGCACAAGCCGTCACACGTATGCCCGAGATCTCTCCGGACCGTGGCTGTTGTTCGACGATGTCGCGGACCCTTTTCAAATGGACAACCTGGTCGGCAAACCGGAGCACGCCGCGCTGCAACGGGAATTGGACGCCCGCCTGCAAACCGAGCTAAGGAAAATCGGCGACGACTTCCAGCCGGCCGGGCACTATATCGAGGCGTGGAGATACGACATCAAGCCGCACGGCAGCGTTTCGTATGAGCCGGGAGCGAAGATGCAGTCGCCCCGGCGCAAATAAATCCGGCCCGAAGGCGTCGGCCGGCCATGACTCCTGACATCGGGATGGAACCGGTTTTACGAAGCCTTGAGGCATGATCCCGAATTACCGGCGCGGGGGCGGCGTTTCATCAGCGCGTACCAGAAGCCGCCGTCGCGACCGCCCTTTTCCGTCAGCGCGATGAACTGGAAATCCGCGTCGAACAACTTGCGGATATCATCGGCGGTGAAGCAGCGCCGGTAGGCTCCGTGGGCGATGTGCCATGGACGGTTCGTTTCACGGAAGAAGCGGAAGCGGGGACTGAATACGGAAAGCAAATAGGCGCCCCCGGGCGCGAGGACTTTGAGAAGGATCGATCGGTAAGCCGGCCAGTCGCGTTTCAACTGATGGTGCAGGCAGCCGGCATCCAGAGCGATGTCGAAACTCGCCCGGGCGAACGGCAATTGCAGGACGCTCGCTCGGCGGAAGACGATGCCGGAAACGCGATGGTCTTGGGCAAAGCCGCGCGCACGGCGGAGCGCCAGGGGCTCGTAGTCGACGGCCGTCACGCGGAAACCCATCGCGGCGGCGGCCAGCGCATGGCGCCCTTCGCCGCAGCCCATGTCCAGCAGGCGGCCGCCCGGATACTCGCCGATTAGCCTCTCCAGACAGGCCGTCAGGCGGGGATCCGGAATATCGACCGGCCAGCCGTGAACGCCGCTCTGGTAGGCCAGCATGAAGTATCTCCGGTTGGCGCTGAGTGCCGTTCGGTCCATTGAGCGCATCCATTGGTTCCTCCCTTCGACCGGTGAATCCCGGCCGGCCAATGATGTCCGGACCGACCGGACCGCCGGGAACGATCGCGCTTCGATAGACTTCCCCATATTACGCCTTGGGCAGTTCGATGACCACCCGCGTACCGCGCGCATATTGCGCGTCCACGTAAACCCGGCCGCGATGGCTGGCAACGATTTTTCGGACGATGGAAAGGCCGAGTCCGGTGCCGGCGGGCTTGGTCGTGAAAAAAGGTTCGAAAATGCGGCCGACAAGGTCCGGAGCCACGCCGGGCCCGGTATCGGCAACGGCGATGAAAACCTTGCCTTTCCCGGCCGCATCTCCGGCTTCGATGCGCTGCTCAACGCCATCCGCCATCGCCTGGACGGCGTTGAGCAGGATGTTCATCAGGACCTGCTGGAGCAAGTCCTCGGAAATAGCGAGCGAAGGTAATGCAGGCGGTAGATCGACGTCCATGCGGATCGTGGCGGACCGCATTTTAGTGTCGAGCAGGATCAACAACCGGTCGACCACCGGCTTCAGTTCGGCGGCGCCGCCGCCGTTCTTTTGGGTTCGCGCATAATCGAGGAAATTTTTCAGAACTCCATCCAGCCGTTCGGTCTCCTCGATCAGGACGTGGCTGAACTCCGCGCGTTGCCCGGGCTCGGTCTCCGAGTCGGCCAGAATCTCGGCCGCGCCGCGGATCGAAGCCAGGGGATTGCGGATTTCGTGGGCCAGACCGGTCGTCAACTGCCCCAGCGCCTTGAGCCGGTCGGCCTGGCGGAGCTGTTCCTCGGCCTCGAAAACTTCGCGTGTCTTGTTCGTCAAATCACGCATCGCCTCGCCCAGTTGGCGTGATTTGCCGCTTAGTTGAGCGTTGGCCTTTCGAAGGCGGTCGCACAAATAACCCGTGATGCCGCCCACGGCAAGATACATCGCGAATTCCAGGGTCCGGTTCAGATTCGCGTCGAAAAAGGCGCCGCCCCACCCGTGATGGACGTGCGGAAAGTAGGTGGCGATGATGGCCGTGGCGCAGATCAGGCCGCCGCGCCAACCGAACCAGAAGGCGGCCAGAATGATGGGGATATAGAGAATCTGGCGATGAATGTCGTGCACGATCGCGTACTGGGGCACGGCCGGCGTCAGGTAGTGGACGAGGATAATTCCCCCGGACGCCGCGATCAGGCCGGCAATCCGGAAGGCGTCGCCGAGGGACCACGCCTTCCGCCCGGTCGGCAGGATATCACCCGGCTCGCATGGCGCCCGCGGGGATTGGGTTTCAGGACAGGTCATGCTTCTGCATCCGGTAAATGAGTTGCTGACGCGAGAGACCGAGCAGTTTGGCGGCGCGGGTCTGGTTGTTGCCCGCTTTGTGAAGCGCGCTCACGATCAGGCGTTTTTCGAGATCGGCGAACACGATGCCCTCGTCGGGAATTTCGTAAAGCGTCACGTCGCCGCCGGCCGCGGCGGGGCCGAACCGCAGCAGATCGTCGGCGGTGATCCGGTCCGGATGGGCGCGCAGGGCCAGGGCGCGCTCGATGCTGTTTTCGAGTTCCCGCACGTTGCCGGGCCAGGCATGACTCATCAATTTCTCCATCGCGCCGGGTTCGATCCTGACGTCGGGTTCGCCGAATTTCCCGAGAAAATGCCTGGCCAGCAACGGGATATCGTCACGCCGATCGCGCAGCGGCGGCAGGTGGAGCGGCACGACGTTGAGCCGGTAATAGAGGTCGCGGCGGAATTCGCCCTCCTTGACCAGCTTTTCCAGGTCCTGGTTCGTGGCGGCCATGATGCGCACATCGACCGCGATGGACTGGTTCGAACCGACCGGTTCGACCCGCCGTTCCTGGAGCACGCGCAACAACTTGGCCTGCAACTCGAGGGACATGTCGCCGATTTCATCCAGGAACAGCGAGCCGCCCGAGGCGGCCTGGAAGCGCCCTTCGCGGGCGGCGTCGGCGCCGGTGTAAGCGCCCTTGGCATGCCCGAACAATTCGCTTTCCAGCAGGGTGGGCGGGATCGCCGCGCAGTTGATGGCCACGAACGGCCCGCGCGACCGTGGGCCGTGATAGTGCAGCGCCCGGGCGACCAGTTCCTTGCCGGCGCCGCTTTCGCCGAGAATCAGGATGGTGGTGTCGCGGTGGACAACCCGGTTCATCAGGTCGAAAAGCTCACGCATGGCGGTGCTGGAGCCGATGATGCTTTCGAAAGCATAACGGCTGCCCAGTTCCTCGCGCAGGGCGCGGTTTTCGCGCTCCAATCGGGGGAGTTTGAGCGCGCGCTCGATTTTTTCGGCCAGGCGCTGACGGTCGAACGGCTTGGTGACGAAATCGAAAGCGCCCGCCTGCATGGCCTCGACGGCCATCTCGATATCGCCATGGGCGGTCACCAGAATCACCGGTATCTCCTTGTGGAGGGAGCGGATGGCTGCCAACAACTCCAGACCGTCCATCCCCGGCATCTTGACGTCGGTCAGCACCAGGTCGTAGGCATTCTCGCTGAGCAGTTCGAGCGCTTTGCGCCCGTCCCCGGCGGCGGTCACGACCGCCCCCAGTTTGGTGAGATTGTACGCCACGACTTTGCGGTAATTCGGGTCGTCATCGACCAGCAAGACGGTCGCATCGGCCAATGCAAGGTTGGTTCGACTTAAAGTCCGCATGTTTCAATTCCCACAGGAACGCTGTTGGATATGCAACATAGGGGGCCTTTATCTTACGGCCAGAGCCTCATATCGGGTAAACGAGCAAGGAAAACGCCAAGTCGGCGGTGGGGCACGCGGCGATCGTGGGCGTCTGGCACCGCCTATTTCTCACCTCTATTCAAGCAGGCATCGCCACACCGCGCCATGCCAAAGCGATGGCAAGCATGTTGAAAAACAGTTTAAAATTGGTATCGTTGGTCCGGCTGAGACAGATGCGCCCACAATCTGGCACGGGGACTGCTTGGAATTGTGCCCGTGAGGCCGATCGCTGAACGCAGGGAGGATCGCCGGGTGATGGGAGGAGAAGCCAACTTGAAAACGAACGCCTCGTCCGAACGGAAACGCGTGACCGAGCGCGCCGTGATTGCGGCAATCATCGTGTTCGCCGTCCTGGGGGGGGTCTTCATCTTTAGTTGCTCGGGGCCGGGAAAAACGGCGGAGTCCGAGGTTAAAGGATCCGTCCCGGACGCCAGTCGAGCCGCGGCGCAGGAAACCCCGACGGCCCTGAAAACGCTCTACACCTGCGGCATGCATCCCGAAGTCGTCCAGGACCATCCGGGGAACTGCCCCAAATGCGGGATGAAACTGGTGCCGATGGACCCCGACCGCGCGCGGATGATCCTGGAAGCGCGGGGGGAGATCGCCCGGCCGACGGGGAGCGGTGAGGAGATCGGCGGCGCCGCCCCGAAACGCAAGATCCTTTTCTGGCGTTCATCGATGGATCCGAATTACATCCGCAACGAGCCGGGCAAAGACACGATGGGAATGGACCTGGTGCCGGTGTATGCGGAGACGTTGGCGAACGAGACGGCCGGGGGCCCGACCATCCGCATCGATCCGGTGACGGAACAAAACATGGGCGTGCGCTACGACGTGGTGCGCGCAGGGCCGGTGGTGAAAACGATCCGCACGGTCGGGACGGTGCGGTATGACGAACAAACACTGGGGGCGGTCACCACGAAGGTCTCCGGCTGGGTGCAAAAAGTTCATGTCAACGAGACCGGCGCGCAGGTCCGCCGGGGCGATGCGTTATTCGAGATCTACTCACCCGAACTCTACAGCGCGCAGGAGGAATACCTGGTGGCGCTGCGCGACGCCGGCAATTCCGAGGCTCGGGGGATGAAGGATGCGGCCGCGTTGGCGCGCAGCCGCCTGGGTTCGGCGCGCGACCGCCTGCGGTTGTTCGACATCAGCGACGCGCAGATCCAAAGCCTGGAAACGCAACGGAAACCGCAAAAAACGATGACGATCCTTTCACAACTGACCGGTATCGTGACCGAAAAGAACGTTGTCGAGGGCGACGAACTCAAGGCGGGGATGCCGGCCTACAAGATCGCCGACTTGTCAACCGTCTGGGTGATCGGCAAGGTCTATGAAGCGGACCTGCCCTACGTGGCGACGGGCCAGGAAGCCCAAATGCGCCTGGATTACCTTCCGGGCCGCCTCCATCGCGGGCGGGTGACGTACGTCTATCCCTACCTTGAACCAGGCACGCGCGAAATCCCGGTGCGGATGGAGTTCGATAATCCCGGCTACGACCTTAAGCCGGGGATGTATGCGACGATCGAGTTACGCCGCGAGTTGGAGGACAAGGCGGTCCTGGTTCCGGCGATGGCCGTGATCGACACGGGCCAGCGCCAGGTGGCTTTCGTGATGCGAGGGGGTGGCAAGTTCGAGCCTCGCCAACTCACGACGGGCGCGCGCACGGCCGACGGGCGGTTGCAGGTGCTCAAGGGCCTGATGCCGGGAGAAATGGTGGTCGTCAGCGGCCAGTTCCTGCTGGATTCGGAAAGCCGCTTGCGCGAAGCGGCCCTCAAGATGCTCCAGCCGGGGCCGGTCGACACGGAACATATATTCAAAACAGGGCCGGGGACGGCTGAAAGCAAGCCGGCGCAACCGCCCGGTAGCGCCGCCGCCGCCGCGAGCGCGATGCCCCCGGGGATGAAGACGGACCCCGCGCGGGAGGACACGAAAACAACGGCAACGACGACCGAGGCGAAGTGGCGCGCCGGGCATCCGACCTCGGGGGGAGCCGAAAAATAAGAACCCATGGGGCATCTGGGACCGATGGAACTTATGGAACCGATGACATTGAAAGATACAGGATATCAAGACGATCATGATCCGGCGCATCATCGAGTTTTCGATCGACAACAAGTTCGTCATCATGTTGATGATGGCGGCGATATTGGCGGGCGGCCTTTACGCGACCACGCACATCCGGTTGGACGCGATCCCGGACCTTTCCGACGCGCAGGTGATCGTTTATACCGAGTATCCCGGCCAGGCCCCCCGGATCGTCGAGGACCAGGTCACCTACCCGATCACGACCAAGATGCTGTCGGTGCCCTACGCCAAGGTGGTGCGCGGCTACTCATTTTATAATTTTTCCTTCGTCTACGTGATCTTCGAAGACGGCACCGACATTTATTGGGCGCGCAGCCGGGTGCTGGAGTATCTCTCGCAATTGCGTTCTCAGTTGCCGCAGGGTGTCGCGCCGCAACTCGGCCCCGACGCGACGGGCGTGGGCTGGGCTTTCATGTATGCGCTGACGAGCGACAAGCGCGACCTATCCCAACTGCGCTCGATCCAGGACTGGCAGCTCAAATACGAACTGACGGGCTTGCCGGGGGTTAGCGAAGTGGCGTCGGTCGGCGGCTATGTGCGCCAGTACCAGGTCACCGTGGACCCGGAAAAAATGCGGGCCTACGGCATCCCGATCACCGGCGTGCGGATGGCCATCGAGCGCTCGAACAACGAAGTGGGCGGCAGCACCATCGAACAGGCCGAAAGCGAATACATGCTGCGCGGCCTGGGTTACCTGGGCGCCCTGAGCGACGCCGAACGCGCGGCGGCGCAAAAGAAGGGGATCGATCTGGATATCGCGCGCAGTGATAAATCGGTCCATGAAATCGAGAACATCGCCCTGGGCGTGCGCGATGACGGAACGCCGATCCTGCTCAAGGATGTCGGCTCGGTGGTCGCGGGCCCCGAAATGCGCCGGGGTATCATGGAATGGAACGGCAGGGGCGAGGCGGTCGGCGGCATCGTCGTCGTGCGCTACGGCGCCGACACGCTGAAGACGATCGCCATGGTCAAACAGAAACTGGCCGAGTTGCGGCAGTCGCTGCCGCCCGACGTCAAGATCGAGGTGGGCTACGACCGGACCAACCTGATCGAGCGCGCGATCGACACGCTGCGCCACACCCTGATCGAGGAATCGATCATCGTCTCGATCGTCATCATCCTTTTTCTGCTGCACTTCCGCAGCGCGCTGGTGCCCATCCTCACCTTGCCGCTGGCCGTGCTGATGAGTTTCGTGATCATGTATTTCCAAGGGCTGGGAGCCAACATCATGAGTCTCGGCGGGATCGCCATCGCCATCGGCGCGATGGTTGACGCGTCGATCATCATGGTGGAAAACGTCCACAAGCATTATGAGCACGAACAACGCCAGCCAGGCGGGCGGGGCCACTGGGATGTGGTGCGCGAGGCCTGCGGCGAAGTCGGCCCCACGCTCTTTTACGCCCTGCTGATCATCACCGTCAGCTTCCTGCCCATCTTCACGCTGGAAGAGCAGGAGGGCCGGCTATTCAAGCCGCTGGCCTTCACCAAGACCTACGCCATGGGCAGCGCCGCCTTCCTGGCAATCACCGTTTCGCCCCTGTTGGCGGGCCTTTTCATCCGCCGGTCGTTGCTGCCCGAGCGCTGGGGCCGACTGCGCCGCCGGCTGACGATCGTCGTGTCGCCCCTGCTGGGCGTCCTGCTCATCTGGCTGCTCACGCGCCATCTGGAGATGGGCCGGGGACCGCTTTGGCTGGGCCTTTCGCTCTGGACCTGGATCGCCCTGGCGGCCGGCCTGGTCTTACTGGCGGCTCTGCTGCCCCAAGCCCTTCAACCCGAGGCGCGCAATCCCGTCAACCGCCTGCTGATTGGCGTCTATCATCCCGTGCTGGTTGGGATCCTGCGCCACAAGGCGGTCTGCTGGGGCATCATCTGCGGCGCACTCGCGGTCATGGCCTCGCTGCTTTATCCCTATTCCCGCTTGGGGAGTGAATTCATGCCGCCCCTGTACGAGGGCGATCTGCTTTACATGCCGACCACCCTCCCGGGAATCAGCGCGACCAAGGCGCGTGAGATCCTGCAACAGACCGACCGGATCATCATGGCCTTCCCCGAGGTCGGGACGGTCTACGGCAAAATCGGCAAGGCCGAGACGGCCACCGATCCGGCGGGATACGACATGATCGAGACGACGATCCGCCTCAAGCCCGAAGCGGAGTGGCCGGCCGTCGACATCCGCGACGACATGGGACGCGTCGTGGCCCACCGGCGGCGAACCCCCGACGAACTGACGACGGAAATGAACCGCCAGATCAAGTTCCCAGGCCTGACCAACGCCTGGACGATGCCGATCAAAACCCGCATCGACATGCTCTCGACGGGCATCAAGACGCCGGTCGGCATCAAGGTCAGCGGCCCGGATCTGGCGGTTCTTCAGCGCGTCGGCGAGCGGATCGAGGCCGTCATCCGGCAGGTTCCCCACACGCGCAGCGTTTACGCCGAACGCGTCGTGGGCGGCCGTTACGTCAACTTCGATCCAGACCGGATGGCCATCCAGCGTTACGGCCTGACGGTGGGCGACGTGCAGGATGTCTTCATGACGGCCATCGGGGGGATGAATATATCGACGAGCATCGAGGGGCTGGAACGCTACCCGATCAACCTGCGTTACCCGCGCGAACTGCGCGACAACATTGACCAACTGAAGCACGTGCTGGTTCCGACTCCCGGCGGCAGCCAGATCCCCCTGGAGCAGCTCGGTTCATTCATGATCGAGGAGGGGCCGATGGCGATCAAGAGCGAACAAAGCCGGCCCAACACCTGGATCTACGTCGACCTGGAGGATATCGACGTGGGCACGTATGTGAATAACGCCCGGCGCGCGGTCGACCAGGCGATTCGCGAAGGACGCATCAGCCTGCCCGCGGGCTATTCCATCGGTTGGTCGGGCCAGTACGAATACATGCAGCGGGCCAAGGCCCGGCTGACGATCGTCGTGCCGCTGACGCTGCTCATCATCATGCTCATCATCTATCTCAACACGCAAAGCCTCATCAAGACGGCCATTGTCCTGCTGGCCGTGCCTTTCAGCCTCGTGGGGGCCTTCTGGCTGATCTGGCTGCTGCACTACAACATGTCGGTGGCCGTCTGGGTGGGCATCATCGCCCTGGCCGGGCTGGACGCCGAAACCGGCCAGGTGATGTTGCTTTATCTGGAATTGGCCTATGATCAATGGAAGAAAGACGGAAAACTGGCGGATGGCTCGCCCGGCGCCGCGCTGGCCGCTCTGCGCGACGCGATATATCACGGCGCCGTCCAACGCGTGCGGCCCAAGGCGATGACGGTCGGCGCGCTGCTGTTCGGCCTGCTGCCGATCCTGTGGAGTCACGGGGCGGGCGCCGACACGATGAAACGGATCGCCGTGCCGATGATCGGCGGCATCGTCACCAGTTTCATCATGGAACTGGTCGTCTATCCGGTCGTTTATTACCTTTGGCGCGGGCGCCGCCTGCCGGATCGGCCGTCTCCCGCCGGGGATGCGCCGGCCGTCGAGGGAAGTTGAAACACGGGCCGTCGGGAGCTGATACGCTTGTGGACCGGCAAACATCGGGAAGGGGTGTTGCATGATACCGCGACTACGATTGGGTTTGGGCTTGAATCGCCGGCTTGGTCTGATCGGCCTGTTGGCGCTGCTCGCAGGCGTCGGTTGCGCCGGGGGCAACCGGTTCGAACGCATGAACGATCCCCAAGCCTGGCGAGCAGCCATGCAGCCGCCGCTCACGCACGACGAGGCCACTTCGCTCAGCCGTGGGATCGTGCTGCACGAAATCCTGCCCCTGGCCATGCGGCGCAATCCGGGAATCGAGGCGCAACGCCGTAACTGGCTGGCCGCGATCCACGTCGAACCCCAGGCCGCCAGCCTGCCCGACCCGATGATCGAAGGCGGGGTCCAGCTTGACTCGCCGATGCCAGGGACGGACCGCCAATGGAACGTCGGAATCCGCCAGGAACTGCCGTGGTGGCGTAAACTGTGGGCGCGGGCGAAGATCGCGGGCGTCGACAGCGACGTCGCCCGCCTGCGTTACGAGGCCGCCGCCCGCGACCTGATCGTCGAAATCAAGGACGCGTATTACGAGCTTTATTATCTCGACACGGCGATCCCCATCACGCGCAAGGTCGAGCAAATGCTCAAGAACGAGGGATTGCTGGCCTATTCGGGACTGACCACGGGGCGGACCGAACTCAACGACGCCCTCTACGCCGAAAGCCAGGCCGCCCAACTCGGCTATGACCGCATCCTGCTCGAGGAGCAACGCGCCACACAGGCCGAACGCCTGCGGGCGTTGCTCAACCTGCCCCCGAACACGACCGTCGGCCCCGTCGCCACGGCGCCCGTCTATGAAATCAATGCCGATTTGAACGCATTATTTCAACGGGCCGAGGCGTGGTCGGAGGCGCTGCGCACGCGGGGGCTTGAAGTCGAAAAGGCGCGGTACGAAACTTATATGGCCAAACTGGAACGGATACCGGACGTGTCCCTGGGATGGATGTATCAGGCCAATGTCCCCGGCATGATGGGCAAGTCGATGCGGGCCGGTCTGGGAGCGATCAACCTGCCTATCTGGGAGCAGCGTAACCGGGCGTTGGTCCGCGAAAAACAGGCCGCCGAAGAAGCGATGACACGCGAGGCGCTGGAGGAGACCAACAACACCCGCAAGGCGGTGGCCCAGGCTTACTTCGAGGTGTCGCTGACCGACCGACTCGTGACGCTGTATGCCCAGGTCCTGCTGCCCCAGGCCGAGGCGGTCATGCGCCAGGTCGAAATCGATTTTCGGGCCGATCAGGCCGCCTTCTCCAGCGTGCTGGAGACGACGCTGGCCTATCACAATTTCCTGCTCGCCTATCAACGGGCCGCAGCCGACCACGGCCAGGCCATCGGACGGCTGGAGAAAGTGCTCGGTACGACGGCCGAATCCCACGACGAGTCCCCCATGAAAGCGCACAACGGAGAACGGGTGACAAGATGAAACCCACGATAATCCAGTCAGCCGCGGTTACCGTGGCAATCCTCTTCGCCGGATGCACCGCGCACTATCGCCAGGGCCTTGAAGTCTGGCGACGTGCCGAGCCGCTTTCTTTCACCCGGAAAACGATGGCCTGGGTCGACGCCGCCGACCGGGCCGCGACGGCAAGTCAGCCCGCCGCGAAACTCCCGTCGGTGCGCGAGGACCGGCCGACCACTTCGCCCCAGGATGCCTTTCTCGATATGGCCGGGCGGTTTTTCGAAATGGAACCGGCGGCGCTGGCGGCGCGACTCGAAAAACTCCGCGATCCCGCGCAGGCGGCGCGCGTCCTGGCCGGTTCGTTTACGCTGCGGGACCTTCTGACGGCCGTCGCCCTTCATAATCCGTCGGTCAAGGCCGCGCGCGACCGCTGGCAGGCCACCTTGAGCCAGTTCAGCCAGGCCGACTACCTGGATCAACTCGTGAATCAATACCGCACATTCACCCGTTACCTGAACGTCGAAACGGGCAAGCCGCTCAACAAGCAGATGGAGCAGAATTTTTTCCCCTATCCCAGCACGATCGCGCTCAAGGGCGAAATGATCCGCGAAGAGATCCGCATGGCGGAGTTGGAGTGGCAGATGGCCCTTCGCGACGCCGCCATCGAAGCCGGCACATCTTTTTTCAGTTACCAATACCTGGGGCGGACCGAGGCCACCACGGCCGAAAACGTCACGCTGGTCGGCGGCCTGATCGATGTCGTTAACGACCGTTACCGATCGGGGTCGGCATCGCAGGCCGATCTGCTCCGGGTGCAGACGGAGCTCGAGCGCCAGCGCAACATGCTCGAGGACATCCAGTCCGAACGGCGATCGGCGGCGGCCGCGATCAACGCCCTGCTCGACCGTCCCGCGAAAGCGCCGCTAGGCCCTCCGGCGGCGGGCGATCTGGCGCCGGTTCCCCCCAGCCTGGCCTCGCTCACGGAAAGCGCCCTCGAACGGCGACAGGAGGTGGGCCAGCAGGCGGCGCGACTCCAGAGCGCGGCCCTCGCCATCCGCCTGGGCGAAGTGATGAATCGTCCGCTGGCCAGCCAGGGTTACAGCCTTTTCGAGCGCGGGATGATGCCCGAGGCCGAAATGCCGGACGGGGCCGGCGCACCGGCCGGCGCCGGAATGTCGGTTGGCGCCTCCATGACCGAATCGCGCCGCCCGTATGGACTCGAGGCCAAGACCCAGGAACGGCCGGACTTTGCGCAGGCCGAAGCCTACCTGACCGAGATGCGTCGCCGCCTGGCGGGCGAACAAGCCACGCTGAACCAGGTCAAGGCCCAGACCCGATCGATGGCGCTGGCCTATTTGCAGGATTTGGATATCGCCCGACGCGAAGATCAGTTGATCCGCGAAATCGTGCTGCCGCACAGCCGCTCGGCTTACGAAGCGGACCTTGCGGCCTACACCACCGGGCAGGTTTCGTTCGTCGATCTGCTCGATGCCGAGCGCGGCTTGCTCGACGCGCGACTGGAACTGGACCGCGCCCGGCGCGACCTGAACCAGACCCTCATCCGGATTCCGGCGGTCAGCGGCTCACTGCCGGCCGCATTCACGCGATAGGGCGGGCGGCGCTCCCCATGCCCTGCCGCACGCAAAACGGATTCGACCGAGCGGGAACCCGGCCGCCCTCAGCCGCGATAAGTCAGGACGCGGCCCCACAGACTCTTGGTTCCCCAGATCCCCCGGCGCAGAGCTTCGAGCTGCACGATCTGGCTGTGGTCCACGAACAGGTTGACGTCGGGACCGAAATTTTTGACATACCAGGCGAAAACCGCGGGATCGGCCGCCTCGAACATCACGTGTTCCAAGCCGAGTTTGTTGATGATTTTGGGCACGACGCCCGTGCGCCAGGTTTTGACGCTTTCGGTGATGCCCTCGGATTCGATCATCAGCACCTCGGCCCCCGCCTCGATGAAGCGTTCGCCGCGGGCGATCATCGCCTCGGGATCTTGGGTGCCTTCGCTTTCGAGTTCCTCGGCCGACGTCGCTCCGCCGGCGCCGAACTGGATGCCGATCTCCGGCTTGGCCTTGAGGCCGGACTTCCGAACCAGTTCGATGAGGCGCTGCCAGTCGTCGGTGGGCAGAGTGATGAATCCCGCTGAAATTTCGATGATGTCGAAGCCCAGGTTCTTGCACTCCCGGACGTATTGCAGCACGGCCTCGCGCCCCCGGGTCAACACGAATTCCATGAAACCGCCCGTCGAGACTAGCACCTGGTGGGCGTGGGCCAGATCGATCAGTTCCCTGACGGCCTGGCGCGGCATCAGCGTGAACGAGCCGCCGGCGAACTTGAGCGAATCGACGTGTTCGCCGACCGTCTCCAGAATATCGGCCAGATAACGTTTGCCCATCGGCGAATAGTAGGGACCGCGGATTTCGGTGAGTCCGTATTTGCGCGGCTTGGGCAGCCGCTCGTTCATCCGCAGGAAGGCAAAACCGCGCGCGTTTTCATTGTCGTCTTGATCCGGCATCGTGAGGCTCCTTTCCCCCGGCCAACAGTCTTGGCAAGCCGCCGGCCCGCACCTTTTCCAATCCGGCCACGATCTCGATGATGGCCGATTGCCGGTCCGGCGACAGCGCCGCGGCGCTCAGCCGCTTGAATTTGCCGGCGGCCTGCTCCCAGGTCGTCGGGCGAGTGAGGAAACCCTCGTAATCGCGCTTTTCTTTTTCCAGAACCCGGCCGTCCCTGAGCGTCGCGACCAGCCGGCAGGGCATCTCGCCGGGGAAGCGGCGGCTGAAGTCTTCGCGCGGCCGGACCGCGATACGCCGCAACAGGGACTGCACGTCTTCGCGCCGGATGCGGGCTTCCTCGTATTGCGGCGGCATGATCGTGCCGTCGAGCAAGGCCGCGGCGATGATGTAAGGCAGGCTGTGGTCGGCCTCCTCCTTCGTCGCGACGTTCTGCTTGCCCCCCTCTTCGCCGCCGCCGATGATGTTGTATGCGACATCGAAGATCTCGATCTCCAGCCGCTCGATGTCCGATGGTTGGAATCCAGTCTCGCGCTGAAGCTCCAGGGCGCCTTCGATGGTCGACTGGGAATGAACTTCGGCGTTGTATTTTTTGATGATCGTCCCGGCGATGCGGTCGAGCCCCTCGGCCGCCCAGTCGATCTCGAAGCGCCCGGCGACGGCGTCCATGAATCCCTTGTTGCCTTCGAAAACTTCGGGCGGCCCGGTGACCCCCCGCATGGCGAGAAAAGCCAGGTGCGTGGCGGCGAAACCGGTGAAGGGATAGGCCAGCCCCTTCCAGTGGCTCAGCCGGCCGGTGCGCGTCACGCGCAGGGCGTTGAGCGCCGTGCCGGCCATGGCGATGGCGTCGGCGGTCCGATCTTCATCGAGTCCGAGAGCCTTGGCCACGCCGGCGGCCGCCGCGTAAGATCCTTGCGTCGTGTGGTCGAAGCCGCGCGCCCGCACCGGCGCCACGTCGCTCAGCCGGCACTGGATCTGGTAGGCCACGGCAAGGGCCAGCATGAGGGTCTTGCCGCCGGCCCTGGCATATTCGGCGGCGGCGAGCACGGCGCCCAGGTTGTCGCTGGGGTGACAGGTTTCACGCGGGGCGAGGTAACTGTCGTTGAAATCAAGGTAACGCACGCGCGCGCCATTATAAAAAGCCGCGAGATCCGGCGCGGTCCTGCCGCCGCCGATCAACGTGCAGCGCGGCCGGCCGCCGAAGTCTTCGATTTGCCGGCGCAACAGGGGGATGGGGCCACCCCCCGCGGCGCCCCAGGCGCAGCCAAGCGAGTCGAGGACGCGGATCTTGGTTGCCTCACGGATAAGAGGAGTCAACTGCTCGAACGTGCAGCCGACGACAAATCGCGCCAGTTGCCGACTCATGGTTTCCATGGGGGATGACCTTGCGACGTTTTTTTCCAATCCGGACCGCGCCATACAGAGCGGCGGGCGTCCCCCCCGCCGGGAAGGCCTACCTTCAGTTTAGACCCGGCGGACGGCGGACTCAATCGGGGAAACTACGGATGCCGCGGCCGGCCGGCATGGTCGACTCGGTTTGCAAACCGACAACCCGCGGACGCCGAGGGCATCCCGGATGAATTAATCAAAATGACCATCCACTTCCGCCATCGCTCCGGAACCACGGTGCGGATGGGTCTTCAATCCCTCCGGACCGGCGTCCGGAACTACGGCTCGGTCGTCCGTTCGGAACTTCCGGACTCGCCCCGAACCATGCGTAACGAACCATGCGTAATTGCTGGCCTGCGCGCTCGGACCGCGATATGATACGACGCCGGGCGATCGCCGAGTCGATACGCTCGTGGATGCGGATCGCGATATGCCATGAAAACACAAGGAGACCTGGCGTGAATGTCAAAGTGGATGTGGAACCGGGGATTTGCGGATTCAAAACCGCCGTCGAGGCGCGCACCGAAGACGCACGCAACGTGGATTTCGTCATTCAGACCGACTGCAAGAACATCCGCGTCCTGGCGGCCCGCTTGGGCGACCAAGGGCCGATCGACGCCTACATGGAAATGAACTCGGCGGGGGAAAGCCAGCTTATGAACACCGTGCGTGAGGTCTTGCGCGGCTGCTGCGCCGGCTGCGCCGTGCCGGTCGGCATATTCAAGGGGATGCAGGTGGCGGCGGGGCTGGCGCTGCCCGCCGACGTGGCGATCGCCATCACCAAACAAAATCCGTGATTTAATTACGCGGTCACGGTCCGCGGCCTTGCCCGCGCTTC
>JAMCWS010000290.1 GCA_023480605.1 bacterium | reverse complement strand
GGCGGGGCGGGCGCAGCTGATCGAGGACGAAATGAGGACCGCCGGCGCGGGTTCGGCCGGCCGGGGCGTGGCGATCTCGACCACGGCGGCGCGCTTGTCCTCGCGTGCGGGGCGACCGCCTTCGGCCGAGAAGGCCTCCTTGACGTAACGCAGCGAGGCGCGCAGCTCCTCCTCGAGCAGGCAGTCGGAGTAGTCGCGGCCGGTCTTGGGGCCGCCGACCTCCAGGTAACCGATCAGTTCGCCGACGGGCAGGCGGTCCGCCTTGCGCAGCAGCAGGTCGCGGATGGCCGGGATGTCGACGACGCCGCGCTGGCGTTCGGCCTCGCCGAAGCCGAAGGTCGAGCCGAAGATGGCGTCGGTGTTCTTGAGGTGCATCTCGGTGGTGTAGGGCAGGGCCGCCTCGAGCAGGGCCATGTGGTCGTGTTGAACGACGCGGTCGCGGTCGGCGTAGCCATGGCTGACGTCGGTGCACAGGCCGGCGGTGGCCGTCTCGCCGGGGTGGTCGTTGTGATAGGCCCACAGTTCCTCGATCATCTCGCGCATCTCGTCCGGCAGGGTGGGCGGTTCGGCCAGGCACGACATCGGCTCGACGGCCAGCACCTCGACGCCGTAGCGGCGGGCGTGGTGGAGAAGCTCCTTCATGGCGTCGAGGTAGCGGCGGATGCCTCGGTCCTTGAGGCCCATCTGGTCGCGCAGCGTGGCGCCGGGGTTCGAGCCGACCGAGCGCGCCCCGACCAGGCCGCCGACCTCGATCAGGCGCGCGTAGTTGCGCCGCGCGACTTCCTCCCAGGCCGGGTCGACGCGGTAGAAGCCGCCCAGCTCGCGGTGGGCGGTGAAGATGCTCGAGATCTGAAGGCCGAAGTTTTCGGCCTGGCGGCGCAGTTCACGGAACGATTCGTCGGGCAGTTGGTAGATTTCAAAGAATGTGCCCAGTTGGACGTGCCGCACCCCTTCTTCGGCCATGATGCGGAAGAGCCATTCAAAGGAGTAGCGATATTCGATCGGGTCGGTTTTGACGCCGACCTTGAGGGTCAGAGGGCGGGTCATGAGGGCTGAATTCCCTTTCGGAGGTTTGATCAGAAATGAAGCCATCCGATCCATACTGAGTAATATATTTTGGAGAACGATCGAATACTGTCAATACAAATAATCTATTTGATCGGGAATGATCGATTTTTGTTGAATATGGGCAAATGGATGATTATTTTTGGTGTGACCGGCGAATCCCTTCAGCCGCGACCGCTTGGAATCAGGTGTGCTTATCATGTGCCCCGGAATTGAGGATCGCATGATCCCGCTGGCTCGTCACGAACAAATCCTCTCCATCCTGGGCGAGCATGATGTGCTGAGTGTAACCGACGCCGTGGCGCGACTGGGCGCCAGCCCGGCCACCATCCGGCGCGATTTTCATCACTTGGCTGAACGCGGCCTGGTCGTGCGAGCGCGCGGCGGCGTCAAGGTGGCGCGGCCGGAACCGGACGACATGGTCCCCTTCGCCTTGCGCGAGGTGCGCTTCGCGGACGAAAAGAAAGCCCTGGCGCGCCATGCGGCCGGACTGCTCGCCCCCGGCGACACCGTGCTGGTCGACGGCGGCACGACCACCTTTATGCTGGCAGCCGCCCTGCCGCCGATCTCCCTGCGCGTCATCACCAACTCGGTACGCCTGGCCGCCGCCCTCGAGGAACTGGTCCCCGACCGCGCCCGCCTCGAAATATACCTGACCGGCGGCTTTCTCTACCCCAATTCCGGCCTGCTGCTGGGCCCGAGCGCCCAGGCCAGCCTGGCGCAGTATCACGCCCACTGGGCCTTCCTGTCGGTGGGCGGCATCACGGCCGAGGGAATCTACAACACCAGCGAATGGGTCGTCGAGACCGAGCGGGTGATGATGGCCAGCGCCGACCGGGTTGCCATCCTGGCCGACCACAGCAAGATCGGCCGTCACGCGATGTGCCGGGTCGCCGGCCTGGACCGGATCGGTTTGCTCATCACCGACGCCTGGCCGGCCAACCGCGAGGCGCTGGAGGAATACCGAGCCGGCGGCGTCGAGGTGGTGGAAGTGGATGTCTATCAATCCGTTATGGAATAAGCCTTAAAGAGATTACACACAGAGGCACAAAGGCACGGAGCGGAGCAGCCGCCACCAAAATGCCGAATACTGCGTTGAGAGGTATTTCGATATTTGGTCGCGGCTTTGCGCGGCTGAGACGTGTTGTTTTGTTTGCTGTCTTCCGCGTCTCGGCGTCTCAGCGATGAATTCATGGCGGCTTTTCGGATGACGCGACCGGGACAACAAAAAAGGCCGGCACGGAGGCCGGTTTTACGGGGCCGCGATCGCCGTCCCGGGTCTACCTTCCGAATCCCGTCAGGAAGGTCAGATTGAAGATGAAACAGAGCTTGGCGTCGCGCAGGGCGTTGAGGGTCAGGGTGAGGGGATTGATGCGCAGCACGTCGCCGCGGCGCAGTTTTTGATAGGTCTGGCGCCAGTAGGCGTCGAGGTGCGCGCGTGTGTGGGTGTGGAGGGCCAGCGGATTGAGGCGCGTCAGCGTCTGTTTGACGGCCGTCAGACGCGGCCGCTGGAGGCGGCGCAGGTGCTCCAGGCGGGTGGCCAGATCGTCGCCGGCGGCGGTGGCCATGTGTTCCGCCTTGTGCCAGGCGTCCTGGGCGCCGATCCAGGCTTCTTGGGCGCCGGCGCGCACGCCGGCGACGCGGCGGCCGATGACCTCACCCGCGCGCGCCCGCGACTGGCCCAGCCGGGCGAGCAGTTCGTCATACTGGCGGCGCAAATCCTCGAGGTTGCCGTTGATTTGCGCCCGGCCGCGCGTGGCCAGCCAGACTTCCTGCATCTCGAGGTAAAGCCGGCCGCACTCGCGCGCAAGGCGGACCACGTCGCCGGCGCGGCGCCGATAGTGGCGCCAGAAGGGTTCGGGCGCGTAACCCGGGCGGCGCTGCCGGCGGTCCTTGATCCGGAAAAAACCGCAGATCATCGGGTGGGTCTCTTCAATGACGGCCGAATATTTATACCAGATGAAATTCTTGAACAGGCCCCAGTAGGTGTTGTCGTTGGCGCGGTTGAGAATGGCCTTCATGGCCTCGGTCGAGTAGAAAACGCGCCAGGCCTCCCGATAGACGCCGAACCATTCCTCGGCGTTCATGCGCGGGTGGCGGGTTGTCGGGTGAAAGGAGTCGAAGCGGTTGTAGTCGTCGT
>JAMCWS010000401.1 GCA_023480605.1 bacterium | reverse complement strand
CTGCGCATCAACGGCGAGAGGGTGACGTTGACCGTCGCCTTGCGGCCGTGGTGGCGGCGGCCCAACTCGGCCGCGCGTTCGCAGATCTCGACGATCCCGTCCAGGTCGGCGTCGGTTTCGGTGGGCAAGCCGATCATGAAATAGAACTTGACAGTGCGCCAGCCGCGCCGGAAGACGTCCTCGATGATCTCGAAGAAGGCCTTCTGGTCGACGGGCTTATTGATCACCTGGCGCAGGCGCTCGGTGCCGGCCTCGGGGGCGAAGGTGAAGTTGGATTTCCTGCCTTTGACCAATTCGTCGACCAGGTGGATGTCGAAGCCGTTGATGCGCAGCGAGGGAAGCGAGACCGAAACGCCGCGGCCGCCGAACTCCTCGCCCAGGCGCCGGATGAGAGGCGCGATGAGCGAGTAATCCGACGAACTGAGCGAGAGCAGCGAAATGCCGTCGTAGCCGGTGGCCGTCAGGCCGCGCCGGGCGATCTCGACGATCTGCTCGAGGGGGCGTTCGTTCACCGGGCGGTTGATCATGCCCGCCTGACAGAAGCGGCAGCCGCTCGCGCACCCACGCCGGATTTCGATCACCAGGCGGTCGTGAACGGTCTTCATGAGCGGCACGACCGGCGCGACCGACCCCAGGTCGCGGGCGATGTCGAAGCGGCGCTTGCGAACGAGAGGCGGGTTATCGAGGGGGAAGGATGAATGGGAAGCAAGGGGCGCAAAAGCCGGGGCGGAGGAGGAGTCTTCGGTGGCGGGAGGGGGAACAGGGGCGGTGTCCGCGCCGCCGCCGGGCTCGCCTGCCACGCGGCGCACGGCGGCAATGGCGCCGTCGGCGTGGTAATCGACCGACCAGAAGCAGGGGACGTAGATTCCTTCGATGGCGTCGAGTTCGCGCAGGATACGGGCACGGTCCCAGTCGCCGCGGGTCACGCCCGCGCGGGCGCGTTCGAAGAGGGCCATGAGTTCGATAATCAGTTCCTCGCCCGCGCCGACGGCGAAGGCGTCGAGGAACGGGGCCAGCGGCTCGGGCGAGAAAGCCCCTTCGCCCCCGCCGATGAGGATCGGGAAGGGGGCGTCACGTTCGGCGCTTTCGAGCGGCAGACCCGCCAGGTCGATCATGTTGAGCACGTTGGTCAGGTTGGCCTCGTGCTGGAGGGTGAAGCCCACCCAATCGAATTCGGCCAGGGTTAGGCGGGTTTCAAGCGAGTAAAGGGGGATTTTTTCGCGTCGCAGGAACGCCTCGAAATCGGGCCATGGGGCGAAGGCGCGCTCGGCGAGCCACCCCGCGCGCGCGTTCACCCGCTCGTAAAGGATGCGGAAGCCATGGTAGGACATGCCGATTTCGTAGACGTCGGGAAAGGCCAGGCAGCAACGCGCCTTGACATCACGTTCGACCTTGACGATCTGGTTGAACTCACCGCCGACGTAACGCGCGGGCTTTTCAACCTGCAAGAGGAAAGGTTCGATTTTGTCCCAGGAAATTACCATGGCTATAAATTTGTTATCGCTATCGTTATCGTAATCGTAATCGAGGATTCAGGATATACTACATTCCGCCACCCGTCCTTGCTTTCGTTATCGTGCTCGTGCGCTCGCTCCGGTGCATATTCGATGTTCTACCTCGGCCGATCACGACCTCCGAGTCAGTCCATTCGATTCGATAACGATTACGATTACGATTACGATAACGAGGGGAGTACGGATCTCATTTACTCACCGCCTTCCTTCACGCCCCCAGTTTCGATCGCACCGTGGCGTTGACTTCCCGCGCGTCGAAGGGCTTGCCGGTGGCTTTCAGTTTGGCCATCACTTGGCCCATGATCTTGCCCAGTTGTTTGGCGTCGGGTTGGCCGGCTTCGGCGATGACGGAGTCGATCACGGCGGCGATATCCTCGGCTGACAGACCTTCGGGCAGATAAGAACCGATGAATTTCGCTTCGGCGCGCTCCTTGGCGGCCAGGTCGGCGCGGCCGGCTTTTTCGAACTGCTCGATCGAATCGCGCCGCTGCTTGAGCATCGATTGCAGGACGGCGATTTCGCGCGCCTCGCCGATGGCGATCCCCTTTTCCTTTTCCGCCTTGAGGAACTCGGCCTTGATCAGGCGCAAGGCGCCCAGGCGCTCGGTGTCGCGCGCCAGCATCGCGGCCTTCATGTCTTCCATCACCCGTTCCTTGATCATGGCTTTCTTCCCTTCATCCATTCGAGCATGAGCACGATTACGATTACGATAACGATAACGATAATGATCTATACATCGGTCATCTGTCCATAGCCACTATCGGCTCCGGTCACCCATTATACCCGCCAGAAATTGGGAGTATAGAGAAAGGCGCGATCGGGGCGGCGACGGGCGGATTGGATGGACCGGCGGGCGCGCAGGATGGCCGGCAGCGCGCACGGCAGCCGCATCCACGCGGCCGCAAAATACGTCAACGGGCGCCAGTCGCGGTGGCCGATCGCCCACTTGAGGGCCAGCGCGGCGTGGACGCCGAAACACGCCGGCAGCATCCACGCCGTGGTCGGCCACTGGAAGTTGCGCAGGATGAAGACCGGCCCGTTGCGGAAAGCCCAGCCCTGTTTCATCCGGTGCGCCCCCGGCGCCTCCCCGGCCGCGTCATACGGCGGATGCCAGGCGCGCGCCGCCGGCACGCACCACGCCGAGCCCCCGGCGATCTGCGCCCGCGCCCCCAGGTCGACGTCGTCGAGGTGAAGGAAGCCCTCCCGGGCGAAGCCGCCCAACTCATCCCAAAACTGTCGCGTGATGAACAACACGCCCCCCGTGGCCGCGTGGATGGCATAAGGCCCGCCGCCCGCCGGCCAGCGCAACGCGGCCGCCCGCGCCGGCGGACCATGGAAAGTGAACGCCAGTCCGGCGTTGCGCACGCGGCCGGTGTCCTCGTCGAGCAGCAGGGGCATCGCCAGGCGGCGCGGGTCGCCGGCGTGTTCGAAGAACTCCACCAGCCGGGTCAGGCTGTCGGGCGCGGGGCGCACGTCGGCGTCGAGCAGCCATAGGTATTTACCGCGCGCGCGCCGGACGCCGGCGTTTTTGCCGCGCGCATACCCCAGGTTGCGCGCCAGACGAACGAGGCGCAAGCGCCCGGGCGGCAGCCGCGGCGTCGCGCGGGCCGCGGCAGGATCGGCCAGGGCCTGCACGACGGCGCGGCTGCCGTCGGTCGAGCCGTTATCGACGACGATCACCTCGAAATTCGGGTA
>JAMCWS010000341.1 GCA_023480605.1 bacterium | reverse complement strand
GCCCGCATCGAACAGGTCGTTCCCGTCAAAGGCGCCGAAGACGCCTTCGCCCAAGGTTCCACCCAGGCCTTCAAGAGCCAGATGGAAGCGATGATGGGCGACGCCCCCTTCTGCGACGTCTGCGGCCACATCACCGTCCGCAACGGCGTCTGCTACAAATGCCTGAATTGCGGGAATAGCATGGGGTGTTCGTAGTAGCTGAAGTCGGATCGAGAAGCCGCGCTGAACCGTCCTCTCTCGACCTACTCGGCAGCCCTTCTCCCCGCATTCCGACACAGGGGGAAGGGTTTGCTTTATGCCCACCGCACACGTGGGCTTCATCGAGATTCCACGGCTGGACTTTGGTCCTATTCGGTTGTTCCGACGTACCGGTAAAACCCGGCCTTGGCCAATATGTTTACATTTCGCGCCGAATCGCCCCGGTTCGGTTTTTACCCTATTTGGCATGCGATCATGATGGACTACCGCCAGTGGTTCGAATACGCTCGGTTGTTCTGTAACAGTTGTGGAATACAACAGCCAACAGGAGTCCCAACGATGAAGGTCTCGCGTCGGGCGCTTGTTTTAGCGCTGATTATCCTTGAACTGAGTTTGGCGCGATCATATGCGCAAGCGCCCTCCGAAGTTCGCATTCTGCTCGACATGTCGCATCAATTCGCGACAAACGCGCCGGCCGCCATGAGGCGGCTTGACCGGCAGCCCTACTATATCGACTCCGCGAAGCGGCGCCCCTACCGATTTCGAGTGTGCCGGAATTTCGGGCCCATTTCCGCCGAATTGTTGGCGCCGTATCAGATCGTCATCGTGGTGGGCGGCAAGGGCCGCATGGTGAGGCCGCCCGCGGGAGGGTGGCCCAAGAGCATTCAGTCTCTCGGCTTCGATGTTCCCTATGCGCCCGAAGAAGTCGCGGCGCTGCGGGAATACGTGGTGAAGAAAGGCGGGCGCATTCTGCTGTTTGGCTCGGCGGCCAGTTGGTGTACCGCGAATCGCAGGGCCACCGGAGCCGGCGCGCCCGACGCGATGTCGATGCCGCTCAATCAGATCGCGACGCCCCTGGGATTTCAATTTCAGGATAGTAACGCGGCACGTGTCGGCCGTGTTGCTTCCGCGAATAAAAACGTCATGGATTTCGGCAACCCCAGTTTCTCGGCGTTGTTTTCCGGTTCCCACGGCTGTGCTCTCAAAGTGCCGGCCGGTGCGCAGGTGCTTCTCGAGGGCAACAATCGGCGCGTGGCGGCCGCGGCGTCCAATGTTGGTGAAGGATTCGTCGTGGCCATCGGGCTCGAAGGATTCTACGAGTCTTTCAGGTCGGATGAACGGCTCGCGCCCGGTTTCGCCGCGTTACTGGATTGGATCGTGGCCTCCGGGACATATACTCCCGCGCCATCGCCCTACGATGACCTCAATCTTCCTCCCGTTGTCTGTAACAGCCGAACGATGCGCATTCGGGCGATCGAACCGATGAAGGCCCGCGCCTTGGAAATCAATGAGTTGGCCGTTCACGCCGAGCAATTCATCCCGCGCGTTTTGAAGCTCAACGATCTCTTTGAACTGGTCTCCAGGAATGAATCAACCGGAGTCGAAGTTCTCGTGCGTGTCAGTGGACCGGCCGGCAGCGCGGGACGTATCATACAGGTCGGCGGTTACAGTAATAATGCGATTGTCCCGATTCATCATGAAGTCGCCCACATGGTCTGGCCGAATAAGGAACACCCGAAATGGTTTGTCGAACCGATCGCCAACTACCTTTCTTATCGCGGCCGGATGGACCTGGGATTCAAGGATTATGCGATGGAGAAGAAGCGTTCGATATACAAGGAATTGGCCGTCGCCGAAGCCAACGGACCGATCGACCTAGCGCGTTACGAAAATACTATGGATCCCGCCATGAATCTCAAGGGTCTCTGGATCCTTCACGAACTGGAAAACAAATACGGTGAGGATTTCATGGCCAGATACATCGTCGCCTTCCGCGCTTGGCGCTCGGCCCATCCCGGCCGGACGCTGAATACATCCGACGTCGTGAAATTGTTCTCGTCGGCCGCTTCCGAAGACTTGATGCCATGGTTCAAACAAGTGGGAACTTTCCGGCAATAAACTCGCCCCTGCGTCCTAAATTCTCCAAGTTTCCGTATTTGGCGGTTCCCGTATTTCGATTTTTCGGGCGCGGTCGACTATTTAGGGACTCGTGACAAGGCCGGGGAAGAGACTTGGCGATGACGGGATAATCGAGTGCGGCCGAGCCTGGCAGCCCAGGGCGTAACGCGCGTAGCGAGCACCATCCTGGAGCAAGGCCGCGTATGGATCGGAGCCCTGCATGGGCGATCGAGACCGCCCCGCGATATCAGGATTCCATCGCGTGCGGGCGCTCATGGTTCCGTTGGCGGCGTGCGGCGCCTGTCGTTTACACGCGGCCCATTATTGTGGTATAAAATGGGTGAAATCGAATGGGCATGAATCGCCTGCCGCAAACGTAACGAAAGTGGGCGCCAAAATGCGACGAACGGCCGTCAGACATTATATTTCGCCGTTTCTGATCGGACTTGTCGTTTGGATCGCGGCGGCCGCCGGGGGGCGGGCCGGCGAAGAGGGAAAAATCCATTCCTGCGCCGGGGCCGGGCGCTGGTTCCCGGCCGATGCCGCGGAACTGCGCGGGAAGGCCAACGCCTGGATCGATGCGGCGCAGGCCCCGCCAGTCGAAGGGCGCGTGCGCGCGCTGGTGGTTCCGCACGCCGGATACGACTACTCCGGCCCGACGGCGGCGGCCGCCTACCGCCTGCTGCGCGGCCAGAAGTATTCGCGGGTGATCCTGCTCGCGATCAGTCACTCGACGCCGATCCGCGGGGTGTCGGTCCTGGATGTCGCGGGTTACCAGACGCCGCTGGGAATCGCGCAGGTCGACCGCGAAGTCGTGCGCTGCCTGCTAAAGAACAAATCATTTGCGACAGTCGAAGCGGCTCACCGCACCGAGCATAGCGACGAGAACCAGATCCCCTTCCTGCAGTGCGCGCTGGGGAACGATTTCAAACTTGTCTCCCTTCTGGTCGGCCAGGTTGGCGGCGAGGACGATCCGGAAGCCGCCGCGCGAAACTACGCCGCGCTGGCCGGCGCGATCCGCCCCTGGATCGACGCGCAGACCTTGCTGGTCGCCAGTTCCGATTTCACGCATTATGGCGAGCCATATGGATTCGTGCCTTTCCGACGCGACGCGATCTGATTGA
>JAMCWS010000327.1 GCA_023480605.1 bacterium | reverse complement strand
TCGCGCCTGCTTGCCGAGCTTTCGAAGAAGTTCATGATCGACCCGGATGTGGCGCGACAAGCCATCGCTCGGCACGACATGTTTCAGGCCCTGGATGTGGGCACGTTCATCAAAATCGTTTTCCACGTGGGCGAAGCCATCGAGGGTGAATTGACGCGCAGTTGCCAAAGAGAATTGATCCCCGGCCTGGTCATGCCAAGCGTGTGCAAAGAGGACGCCATCCTCTCCAAGTTGCTTTGGCTCATGAATGGCAGCGAGAAAAGTCGCCGGGATGTCGTGATGATGCTGCGCGGACCCGAAATGATTCGTTGGCCCGAACTCAATGAGCGCGCCAACCGCCTCGGTGTCGGCGATCTGCTGGCGCAACTGCGCCGCGAGGCCGCCGCCTGATTCCGTATGGTTGCAGCCGCCCTTACGACAACCCGTAGATATTCCCCTGCGCGTCGATGCCGATGTTGGCCGTCGCGGGGCGTTTGGGCATGCCGGGCATGAGCATCATCTTGCCGGTGACGGCCACCAGGAAGCCGGCGCCGTTGCTGACCTTGACGTCGCGCACGGTGAGGCGCCAGTCGGTCGGCGCGGCCATTTTCTTCGGGTCGTCGGTGATCGAGAGCTGTGTCTTGGCCATGCAGACGGGCTTGTCGCCCATGCCGTTGCGTTCCAGGCGGGCGATGCTGGCCTCGGCGGCCGGCTCATAATCGACTCCCTGGGCGCGATACATCTCGCGGGCGATCGTCTCGATCTTGGTCTTGATGGGCAGCGCGGCGTCGTAGAGATGGTGGAACGAGGCGCCGGGATTGTCGTTGCCGTCGACGGCCCGCAGGACGGCCTCGGCCAGCTCGAGCCCGCCCTCGCCGCCGCGCGCCGCCACTTCCGACAGCGCCGCCGGTGCGCCCAGCCTCTCGCAGAACTCGAAGACGGCGTCCAGTTCGGCGGGCGTATCTTTAGGGAAGCGATTGACGGCGACGACGACCGGCAGGCCGAATTTGCGCAGGTTTTCGATGTGGACACGGGCGTTTTCGAGCCCGGCGCGCAGGGCCGCGACGTTTTCCTCGTTCACGGCTTCCTTCGGCACGCCGCCGTGCATCTTGAGCGCCCGGCAGGTGACCACCAGCACCGTGGCCGATGGCGTGAGGCCGGCCATGCGGCACTTGATGTCGAGGAATTTCTCGGCGCCCAGGTCGGCGGCGAATCCGGCCTCGGTGACGACGTAGTCGGCCATCTTGAGCGCCAGGCGCGTGGCGCGAACGCTGTTGCAACCGTGGGCGATGTTGGCGAACGGACCGCAATGGATGAGGGCCGGCGTGTTTTCGGTCGTCTGGACCAGGTTGGGCTTGATGGCGTCCTTGAGCAGCACCGTCAGTGGTATATATGGTTCGAGCTGGCGGGCGTAAACCGGCTCGTCGGCGGCCGTGTAACCGACGACGATGCGGCCCAGGCGCTCCTGCAGGTCCTTAAGGTCGCTGGCCAGCGCCAGAATGGCCATCACTTCGCTCGAGGCGGTGATGTCGAAGCCCGACTTGTGCGGGAATCCGTCGAAGCGCGTTCCCAGGCCGACCTCACAGTGGCGCAACTGTCGGTCGCACAGGTCCATGACGCGGCGCCAGGTAACCTTTTCAGGATCCAGGCCCAGTTCGTTGCCGTGGTATATATGGTTGTCGACGACGGCGGCCAGCAGGTTGTGGGCCGAGGTGACGGCATGCAGGTCGCCGGTGAAGTGCATGTTGATGTCTTCCATCGGCAGGACCTGGGCGTGGCCACCGCCGGCCGCGCCGCCCTTGATGCCGAAGGTCGGCCCGAGCGAGGGTTCGCGCAGGGCGAGCATGTGGCTGACGCCCATTTTTCCCAAGGCCAGGGCCAGGCCGATGCTGGTGACCGTTTTGCCTTCGCCGGCGGGGGTGGCCGTCATCGCCGTCACCAAAATAAGGCGCCCGTCGGGGCGGCCGGCGAGGCGGGCGAATGCGTTGTCGGTCACCTTGGCTTTGTAAGGGCCGTAGAGCTCGAGTTCATCGGCGGCCAGGCCGGCGCGCTCGGCGACGCGGACGATCGGCTCCATGCGGACCTGGCGGGCGATCTCGATATCGGGCGCCAAAGGGGGGGCGGGGGCGTATGCGCGCCGGGACGCCCCGGAATGCGGGGGGGCCACGATGGCGGCGGACGGGGCGTTGTTATCCATGTTGCGGGTGCGTTTGCTCGGCATGTTCGGTCTCTTTCCATTCCTCGAATGTGCGTGCGATCTCGACTTCCACGGCGTGGTTGAGCCCGCCGATGGGGGCTTCAGGCTTGGACACCCGCACCCGGACCTCGGCGACGGGAAAGGTGCGGAACATTTCGGTCAACAGACGCCAGGCGACCCGCTCGATCAGGTCGTGGCTCTCGGCCTCGACAACGTGTTTGGCGCGGCTGTAAACGACGCGGTAATCGAGGGCGTCCTCGAGCCGGTCGCCCTGCGCGGCGCGCGTGAAATCCGCCGTCAGTTCGAGATCGACGATAAAGCGGCGCCCGGTCTTTTTCTCCCATGTTTCGGTGCCATGGCGCCCGAAAAACTGGAGCCCGCGCAGGCACAGGATGTCTTTGAAGCGGTGATTGATCGATTTGGGATTCATATTATGACGCTGGATCTTGGCCTCGCCCGTGCATCCCTCAATTTCGTGCTCGCGCTACAACGAAAAATACGTCTCGGCGTCCCCGCAACAAGCCTCCATCAACTCATGCTCGCGCTACTACGATATAACGACTCGGTTTCTCCGCGATAAGTCTCCGTCAATTCGTGCTCGTGCTCGTAATCGTTATCGATCAGGCTTCTGTTATTTGTGCACCCCGGAATTACGATCACGAGCACGAGCACGATTACGATCACGAGCACGAGCTATCGGAGGCGTCATGCCTCATCCGATTTGTTTTTCTTCTATTTGTTTTTCTCCTACATGCTCCGGCAGTAATTAATATACTCGATGCAATACATGTCCTGGCCTTTGAGGGCAGCGACGGCTTTCTGGAAGCCCTCGCCCTCGGGCCGGAAATCACCGATCTGCGCCGGGTCGATGAAGGCCGTGTCGCACCCCGCCTCGCGCGCCAGGTAGGTCATGGCGTTGTTGAGCAGCTTGCGGTTGGGCAGGCCGAAGCTGACGTTGCTGAAGCCGCCCGTCAGGTGGAACTCGGAGCCGTATTTCTCGCGCAGGATGCGGCAGCTCTCCAGGAAAAACTGGCCGTATTCGGGATTGGTGCCGATGGGCAGCACCAGAGGGTCGAGCATCCGGTTTTCCATGGGGATCTGGTGTTCGTCCATCATCGCCATGAGCTGGCCAAGGTTGCCCACGCGCTCCTCGACGTCGGTCGGCAACGCTTCGCGGCCCGAGGCATTGCCCAGCACGCAGGCGCCGGCCTCCTGGGCGATTTTGAGGATCGGCAACCGGTTGGGTTCGAGATTGACCGAATTGAGCAGCGGCCGGCCGGCGGCCTTGTCATAGACCTCCAGGCCGGCGCGGAGGCAGTCGGGGTCCGATGAGTCGAACGATACGGGCGCCTTGACGTGTTTCTGCACCGTGCGCACCAGCCACTTCATGTGTTCGAGCCGGTCTTTTTGCCACGGCGAAATCTCGTCGACGCAGCAGTCGAGGATGTCGGCGCCCCGGGCCACCTGGCGGCCGGCGATGGCGGCGATGAATTCCTCGTCGCGGGCGACGATGCCGGCGGCGATGTAACCGACCATGCCGCTGTTCTGCACGGTTTGGCTCTTGAGCGCCTCGGTCAGGTCGAGGAACTTGTCCTGTCCGTCGAGGGCCTTGTAGGGATAGCCCTTCCGGCCGCCCCCAAGATCGACGACCATCTTGCCGTCGGCCTTGACCTTGCGGGTGGCGTTGAGGTTTTCGCCGATCACGGTCATGTTTTGGAACATTGTCGGTTCGCTCCCTGGCTTGAGAATGGGTGGTGGCGTCAGCTCACCGGTCGAGCTTAGTCCAACGTGGTCGCAGTATCAATTCGGCACCGTCCGTGCCTTCCTTAGCGTGATCTTTCATGATTTGAACCACGGAGGCACAGAGAACACAAAGAAATCCCATGAATTCAATATCGCGCAAAAACAAGTCGGCTCGAAATCAATGTCTCCCACGGCATCACTCGTGAACGTTTTCGACCGATTGATATCTCCTGATTAATCAAATCTCTGCGGCCTCTGTGTCTCCGTGGTTTAATGGTCCCAATTCGTCCGTGAAAGACCGCGGTCCTCACGTCCCGGCGGGGGCCACGCTGTCCATTGTGCGGCCGGTCTTGGCCGCGCGTCCGCGTATCTCGGCCGCCAGTTCCGGAATGACGCTTTCCCACATCACCGGGTATAGGTGGATGCCGGCGATCGGGTAGGCCAGCAGGCGGTCGACCAATTCCAGGGCGATGGCGCGCCCTTCGGCCTGGGCGTCCGCGGCGCCCTGCATCCGGCGAATCGTCGCGTCGGGCACATGCATGCCCGGCACGCTGGTTTTCATGTATTCCAGCCCCTTGGCTCCTTTGGGCGGCAGGATGCCGGGCAGGATCTTAAGGCTGCGATGCAGGCCGCGCGCCTCCATCGCCCGCCACCAGGCATCAAACGCCTCGATATCGTAAACCGGCTGGGTCTGGAGGAAATCGGCTCCGGCGCGGCGCTTTTTGTCCATGTGCAGGGCCAGGTCCTCGGGCTCGTTGCCGAAGGGATTGGCCGCCCCGCCGATGAGCCAGTCCATCTTGATCAGGTCGCTCTTGGCCGAGGTGCGGATCTCTTCGCCCGAACAGTATTTGCCCTCGGCCCGCATGCGGCTGACCATGGCGATCAGGTTGGTCGAATCCATGTCGAAGACGGGCTTGGCGGTCGGGTGATCGCCGAACCGGACGTGGTCGCCCGTCAGGCAGAGGACGTTGCGGATGCCCATCGCCCAGGCGCTGATCAATTCGCTTTGCAGGCCGATCCGGTTGCGGTCGCGGCAGGTGAGTTGCATGACGGGCTCCAGCCCCTCGTCGATGCAAACGCGACTGGCGCACAGGCTCGACATGCGCAGGATGGCCGAGGCGCAATCGGTGACGTTGACGCCGTCGGCGTTGCCGGCGAAGAACTTCTGCAACCGGCGGGTGATATTCTCGAGATCGGGCGCGCGCGGGGGCACCATCTCGACCGTCAGGACGAACTGGCCGGCCTCGAGCTTGCGGCGCAGCGTGGATGAGGCGGGGGGCGTCATCGGCCGGCCTCCGGATTGGACTGGGCGGCGGAGCCGTCCGCCGTGGGTGCGGGCGCGCCCGCGTCGGGACGGTCCCAGATGTTGCCCGAGGGAACGGGCGCCGGCGTAAAGGCGTGGCCGCCCAGGGCGATCTTCTTCTCGGGCCAGATGTTGAGCCAGGCCGAACTGCCGAACAGCGACCAGTCGATGGCGGGCTGGATGCCGGCCAGCTTGCGCCGCATCCATTCGAAGCGCCGCGAGCGCCGGTGGATCTGCGTCCAGATGCAGCGGCGCTCGGGGAAGACTTCGCACTGGCCGTCCATCGAGCCGCCGCAGGGGCCGTTGCGCATCTGCTTGGGGCACTGCATCGGGCAGGTGAGGGCCGTCGACCGCACGACGCACTGGCCGCACATGTGGCAGTCGAACATCAACTCTTTGATGCGCCGTTCGACGTAATACCAGATCCGGTAAAGCAGGCCGCGGTGTTTGATCTGATGAAACATAATTAATCTGTCCTTTAGTCGGCGAGCATTGCGGATCGGCGAAAGGCCCCAAAAGACCCAAGAGACCACGGGACAACATCAACGGCGGCCACGACAACGGCGGCGGATAACCGCGCCATGGTTTCGGGCGCGTGAACAGGGCCTTAGCCGACCACCAAACTTTTGAACAATTCGACGGCGGCCACCGCGTTGGGGGCGTAACCGTCGGCGCCGATCTCGTCGGCGAAACTCTGCGTCACCGGCGCGCCGCCGCAGACGATTTTCACGCGCTTCAGGCCTTCGGCCGTGAACCGGTCGACGACGTGCTTCATGTTAACCATCGTCGTCGTCAGCAGGGCCGACATGCCGACGATGTCGGCGTCGTGTTCGCGCGCCGCCGCCAGGAATTTTTCGACGGAGGTATCGACACCCAGGTCGACGACCGTGAAACCGGCCCCCTCGGCCATCATCGCCACCAGGTTCTTGCCAATGTCATGCAAGTCACCCTTGACGGTTCCGATGACGAGCGTGCCGGTTTTTTTGATGCCGCTCTCGGTCAGCAATGGCCGCAGGACGTCCATGCCGGCTTTCATCGCCCGCGCCGCGATCAGCACTTCGGGCACATAGATGACGTTGTTCTTGAAGTCCTCGCCGATCACCGCCATGCCGGCGATGAGGCCGTTCTCGAGCACCTCCTGAACCGGTCGGCCTTCTTTCAGGCAGTCTTCGACGGCTTTCTTGACCTCCGCCGCCTTACCCGTGTAGAGCAATTGGTTCATCAACGCATAATCGGCCACGGTCGCTTCCTTCCCGTGATTCAGTCTGGAGTATTGCAGGTTCGCAGCAGGTGGTCTTGTATGAAACGGCGCGAGTTTGGTAGGGAAGGCTGGAGTCGAGAGGCGGGAGACCCGAGGCCCCGTTTGGAGTTCAAGCTCCAGCTTGCTCCCATCAGCATGGGATTGGCGCCATTGTCTCCACCCGCCCCTCAGGTCGCCAGCAGGATGACGGCCAGGGCCGGGATGGCCAGCACGACGGTCAGCAGGATGATGTTGGCCGTCAGTTCCTCGTCGGCGCCGAGCTGGGCGGCCATGACGAAGCTTTGGGCGGCGGTGGGCGTGGCCAGGTAGATCATCGCCAGGCGCGTCTCGATCGGCGATAGCCCCATCCACCCCGCCACGAGCCAACCGGCCAGCGGGGCGGCAGCCACCTTGATGAGGGCCGAAGCCAGCGACCGCCCCAGCCCCCCGCGCATACCGTCCACGGTCAGGCTGGCGCCGATGCCCATCAGCGCGAGCGGCAAGGTGATGCTTCCGATCGAATCCAGCGTGCGCCCCAGCACCGTCGGCAACGCCAGGCGCGTGAGCGAAAACAGACCGCCGCCGACGCATGAAATAACCAGCGGATTGGCGAGCACGCGCAGCCCCGCCGCCCCCAGCCGCCGCAGCCAGTGATCGCCCGCGCCGCGCCCCGCCGTGAGCACGACGATGGCCACGACGTTATAAATGGGGATGAGGGGCGCGAGCACGAGCACGGCAATCGAGGCGTATTCCTTAAGCGCGGCGGCATCGCCCGTCGCTCCCCCCAGGCTTTCCAACGTGAAGAGAATCACAGGCAACCCGACGAAGGCGAGGTTGCCGCGATAAGCTCCCTGCACGAAGGCCCCCATCGAAGGCTTCGGCACGTTCAGGACCCACCCCAGCAGATACCCCAGCGCGAGGCAAACGAAGACGCCAATGACCAGAACGGCCAGTATCCTCACGGCCGCGCCGCCCTGGCTGGTGATCTGCGCCGTCTGGTAGAAAAGCAGGCAGGGCAGGCCGATCCAATAGACCAGGCGATTGGTCTCGCGGAAAAAGACCGGCGGCACGAATTTCGTCGCCCGCAGCACCGTGCCCAGCAGGCCCATCAAGATCAGGGGAAGAAGTGAATCGAGTATAATCATGGGCGTTGCGTCGGAGGGCCGCGCGGCGCGCTTCTCCCGCTGTCACGCGTTCGGGTATGCGAAAGCCCCCAGGAAATTGGCCAGCCATGCCCAGCGCCGCGCCGGCTCGGGCGGAAGCCTGGCGCAGTTGGCATAGACCGCCGGCAGCGCGGCTGCAATGCCGGCCGGATCCCCTTTCAGGCGCCCGTATTTGAGGAAGTCGCGTGCCAGGTCCTCGCCGCCCAGCAGCGGTCCGGCCACGTCGCGCACAAAAATATCCGGATCGGCCTTCGGGTTGGCGGCGCTGCCGAAGTGTTCCAGGGCCAGGTAGTTCAACTCCGCGCCGGTATGAAACGGCGAGACCTCGCCAAAAAGGTAAAGCGCCTCGAAGCCATGGGCGGTCGACTGCCGGACCATGTCGGCGATTTCGTCAATGGCCGCTTCGCCGCGCGTCCCGCCCCAGTAGGTGCCGAAATGCGAGCGTTGGACGTGGCGGTGGCGGCCGTTTTTGACCGTGCCCGCCGCGGTCCACTCGTATTCGTTTTTGGGCTTGACGTAGCGGTCGCAAACCCATTGCACGAACGTGTTTTCAGGGAACTTGGCGACACATTCGTCGGCCCACGCCGGCTTGCCTTCGCCGAAAGACGGCTCCTTGTCGGGGTCCTTGCCCGCGTAAGGGGTGGGGTTGTGGTAGGTCTCGCAACTGATCCAGGCATCGGGCGAGACCGAACGGATGGCCTCGGCCGCGATCGGATACATGAGCGCCATGTCGTGCCACGATGTGTAAAGCTCGGGATTGGGCCGGCGCTCGCGGCAGACCTTGCACTGGCAGACCCGCGTGTCGCCCGTTTCCATTTGCACCCCGCCCAGCGTGGGGAAGGTCTTGAAGAGCCACTCCAACGAACGAGCCGCAAAGTCCTGGTTCTCCTTGCGGCTGGGGCAGGCGTGGGCGGTCTTCTTGGGCCCGCTCACGCCGAAATTATAAATCATCTTGTCGCCGTTGGGCAGCACTCCCAACATTTCCGGGTGCGCCGCCAGGTGGTTCTCCAGGCTCCAGGGCGAATCGCCTTCGTAATAAACGCCGCCGTAAGCATTGAGCCCGACCCCGCACAAGAGACGCACGCCGTTCTTCTCGGCCATGTCGCACAACTTGTGAACCGAGTCGATCCCGCCGTGCATATCGCGCAGCAACCCCCAAACCACGACGGCGTCGATGTGGTGCCGTCCGCACCACGTGAAGATTTGATGGTAATCCTCGATAAACACGGGGGTGGCGCGGCCGTAATGGTTCGACGCGCCGATGGTTTGCGCCCCGGGGCGGTTGAGAAGCCACTCGGTGCTGTGATCCCAGGTAAAGAAAAACCGGGTCTTGACGGTGGGTTCGCTTGGGTTTCCCGCTTTGACGGACTCGGACTGGCCGGTCGGATCGGCCGCGCGGGCCTCGATCATGTTCGAAGCGGCCAAGGTCGCGCCAAGCGAGATTTCGAGAAAATCACGTCGGGAGCAGCTCATGGTTCAACTCCTTTGACGGGGGATATCTGTCAACAACACCTTTTTATTATGTCGTCATAAATCTACATCGGTGTCTCGCCAGCGTCGAGTTTACTCGCCCTCGCTTCATTGAAAGTGGTATATTGGAGATGGCTTCGGTCATTTTATATACGGTCCATATTGTTAAAACAACAATCCTTGGGATGGCATCGATGACGCGTGTGTATCGGCGCTCAGCGAGCGCCCGCCAGTCTCAGACGTCCCCGCACGCTGTTCCAGGCGTCGTTGCTCTCGACACCGGTGAATACGAGCGTAAAGTCTCGCCCGTCGGGGCTCCACCAGGCGGGGGCGAAGTTCCAAAAAAAAGTTGTCGGCGCGATGAAGCCCTTGCCCCAGTTATGTTCGTAACACACCGTGCGCCAGGGGCCCCAGGGGTGGGGGGCTTCATAGATCGACAGGTTGCCGGCCATTTGTTCGTCGTGGCTGGTCACGAGCAGACAGCGCCCCAACACCGGCTGCCAGGCGATGCTCATATTGTTCATTGAAGAACCGTCATTGGCATCTTCCCAGACGGGGCGTCGGGCGCGGCGGTCACTCGTCCAGATGGGTTGTCCGTTGGCGTCCAAGCCGCCGAAAAATTCCCAGGCATCGGGTTGATCGAGCGTATTGGGTCTTGCCCGCAACAGGCTGGCCGTCGCCTTTTTCCGTTCTTTTCGGTCGCTGGTGCGAATGTCGGGCGCGAGAGTATAGATCCACGGGTCGAAGGCCGCCGCATTGTCGCGTCCGCACTGCAAAAAAGTGGGTGCGCAGAAACCCAGGTCGTCTGGCGGAGCAAAATCGGCTTGTTCGAATCGCACCGGCGTCTTTTCCCAGGTGGCGGCGTGGTCGGTCGAGCGCCATAGTTCCTGAAATCGGTTGCCCGATTCGATTCCCGAAGCATCGCCCGTACGCCAAGCGTAGAGGACGCCGCCGATGGACATAATGCCGTAGCACTTGCCGGTGAATGGGGCGGGGCGGGGCGCCCCCACGCCGCCGGCGACGTTGACGCCCCGGTAGTCGACGGCCGGGCCTTCGATGCGGGCGAAACCGTTGCTCACCCGGCCGGTCGTGTCGGTGCCGCCAAAGCCGCCGCCATCGCCCCAGGCGGTATACTGGCGCCCGTCGTCAGCCCACGTCATCGGCCAATTGTCGCTCCCCGGAGCCAGGCGTTTGTGAGTGGCAAAGTCGAATTCAATGCCGGTTATATTAGCGCTGGGGTGATAGGGCGCTCCCGCGGTGTTGACTTCAGCGGGTGCGACCGAAGACATTGATCCCAATCCACCCAGCCAGAGAACAAACATTAATCGAATAAAAATCCACCGCATAATATCCTCCCCGGCAATCCTGTACTTCGGATCTACTCAAGAGAGCGCCTTGTGCTGCTCGCGCAGGCTGGCCAGTTCGGACTGCATTTTGGCGAGGCGTTCGCGCTCGGATTGGACGACTGCCTCGGGAGCACTCGCGACGAATTTTTCGTTGGCCAGCTTGCCTTGGGCGCCGGCGACACCCTTCTCCAGCCGGGCGATTTCCTTCTCCAACCGCAGGCGCTCCTGCTGGCGGAGCTGTTCGGGCAGGTAGACATAAACCACCACGTCCTCGATGGCGCCGGTCGAGGCGAAGCCGCGCAACGTCGTTTCGGCGCCGATCTGAAGCTCACCGATGCTAACGAGCGAGCGGATGTAGTGCTCACCCGCGCGCAGCAGCCTCAGACGCTCCTCGCTCGGTGAAACGATGGCGATATCGACCGCCATATTGGGCGGGATCGACATTTGGCCGCGGATGTTGCGGATGCGGTAGATGGATTCCATGACCAATTCCATGGTGCAGAAATCAATCATGTCGCGTATGGCGTCCTTATCCTTATTCTCCGATTCGTATAGATTACGAACGCCGGCCTCATCGGGCCAGGGGGCGATCATGATCGTCTCGGCCGCCAGCGCCGCCGTCGTTGGATTGGCCGTCCCGGCGCCGGCCGCATACCGCCCCTTGAGATTACGCCAGATCTCCTCGGTGATGAACGGCGCCACCGGGTGCATGAGGCGCAGGACGTGTTCGAGCACCGTCACCAGCACCACCTGCGCCGCCGTGCGCGAGGCCGGCGAAAACCGCCCCGCCTCGTTCAGTTCGCGGTCGCCCAGGCGGTCCTTCACCAACTCCAGATACCAGTCGCAATACTGGTTCCAGATGAACTTGTAAAGCGTATCGACGTAGGCATCGAAGCCGAAGGTCTCCAGGGCCGCCCCCGCCTGCTCGATGGCGCGGGCCAGGGCGCCCAGTATCCAGCGGTCTTCCAGTTCGAGCGCCGCGGGATCGGGGCCGGCGGCCAGGTCCTCGGGCGCCAGGTCCTCGACGTTCATGAACACGAAGCGCGCCGCGTTCCACAACTTGTTGTTGAAATTACGGAAGCTCTCGAAACGTTTTTCGGCCAGGCTGATGTTGCGCGACTGCATCGGGTAACTGGCCATCGTGAGCCGCATCGTGTCGCTGCCCATCTCGTCGATCACTTCGATTGGATCGATGGCCGTCCCCGAGCTTTTGCTCATCTTGCGGCCGTGCTCGTCCATTACCATCGGGTTGATGACGACCTTATCGAACGGCACCTCGCCCATGAACTTGAGGCCCATGATGATCATCCGCGCCACCCAGAAGAAGATGATGTCGTGGGCGGTGACGAGGACCGACGTCGGGTAATATTTGGCCAGGTCGGGCGTCTGGTCGGGCCATCCCAGCGTCGAGAAGGGCCACAGGGCCGAACTGAACCAGGTGTCGAGCACATCGGGATCCTGGGCGATGTTATAGCCGCCGCACTTGACGCAGCGCTCGGGAACCTGCTCGATGTCGCACCAGACGTGCCCGCAATCGAAACACTCGAAGATCGGGATGCGGTGCCCCCACCAGAGCTGGCGCGAGATCGGCCAGTCGCGCACATTCTCCAGCCAGTGGAAATAAATCTTCTCGTAGTGGCGCGGCACGAACTCGATCCGCCCCTGCTTGACTGCTTCGATCGCCGGCGCGCACAGCGGCTTCATGCGCACGAACCACTGTTTGCTCATGTAGGGCTCGATGACGCAGCCCGAACGGTAGCAATGACCCACCGAGTGGACGTGGTCTTCGACCTTGACGAGGAGGCCGCGCGCCTCGAGGTCGGCCACGACCCGCCGTCGCGCCTCCGGCACGTCCAGACCCCGGTAGGCGCCGGCGTTTTCGTTGAGCGTCCCGTCGGGGTTGAGGATGTTGATGAACGGCAGGTCGTGGCGCTTGCCGATTTCGTAGTCGTTGGGGTCGTGGCCGGGGGTCACCTTGACGGCGCCGGTGCCGAAGGCCTTGTCGACGAAGGCGTCGGGCACGATCGGGATGGGCCGCTCCATGAGCGGCAGGATGACCGTCTTGCCATGGAGAGCCGCGTAGCGTTCGTCCCCGGGGTGGACGGCGACGGCGGTGTCGCCCAGCATCGTCTCGGGCCGCGTCGTGGCCACCTGGATATAGCCCGAGCCGCCCTCCAGCGGGTAGCGGATGTGCCAAAGGTGGCCCTTGACCTCTTTATGAACCACCTCGTCGTCGGAGAGGGCGGTCTGGAGCTTGGGCGACCAGTTGACGAGGTAATCGCCGCGGTAGATGAGCCCTTCCTCGAAGAGGCGCTGGAAGACGGTCAGGACGGCGCGCGTAAGACCTTCGTCCATGGTGAAGCGCTCGCGGCTCCAGTCGCATGAACACCCCAGACGCTTGAGTTGGCTGATGATCCGCGAGCCGAATTGCTCGCGCCAGGCCCAGACGCGCTCGAGGAACTTCTCTCGCCCCAGGTCGCGCCGGTCGATTTTTTCATCGCGCCAGAGCTGGCGCTCGACGACGTGCTGGGTGGCGATGCCGGCGTGGTCGGTGCCCGGCACCCAGAGCGTGTTACGACCCTGCATCCGCCGCCAACGGATGAGGATATCCTGCAGGGTGTTGTTGAGCGCGTGGCCGATGTGCAGGTAGCCGGTGACGTTGGGCGGCGGGATGACGATCGAGTAAGCGGGCGCTGGGTTGGCGACGTCGGCGCGGAACCAGCCGCCCTTCTCCCAGCGGGCGTAGATGGCGGCCTCGATGGCCTGGGGATCGTAACGGCTGGGGAGTTCGCTGGGGGCGGGGGTGGTTGTCATCGCAAATATGACCGATCTGGAAAGTAAGGTCGGTCCGGGAAGCGAAAAACCCGGTCGACCGGCTTGCCTCGCACCTTGCACAGAGGCAAAAACAATCGCCCAATATTAGTATGGGGCGCGGGAGGTGTCGAGGTTTTCGTTTCCGGCATCGGTCGCCAGCGTTTCCGCGGCCGGGGACGATATCGTTCCCAGCCAGATCCTGCGAAAATGAGTCAGTCGGTCCTTCCAGTCCGAAGCTTCGAAATTCATACGACTATCAATACCGATAGGCGTATGGAACTGGGAGAACGGATACCGGCACTGCAAATCATGCGAGACACGGGCTTATTGTTTATGACCTCAGTTGGGCATTCGATTTCGAGAAACCCGTGACCGACCGATGCTCGACTCGCAATGATGTTTTTTTAGTATCTGGCGCACCGTCTCGTGCGAGATGGCGGCGATCCGCCCGGTTGCAACCAAGTGGTTGGCAAGCAACCGAAGTGTCCAATGAGTCCGTCCCGGGGGAGGCTTTGACGAGGCCAAATGGATGATCACAGGTTCAACGTTCGCGAAAAACTTGAGCGATTGCTGCTGAGGGGGCGGGCTCCCCAACGCCGCTTCAAGACCTTGCCTGGCAAAGAGACGGCGAAGTCGCCAAAGGGTAGTGTTGCTCACATTGTAAGTCGCCGTGATCTGTTGGTCTGACCAGGCGTCACCTTTAGGTCCGATATCGGCCCTTAGAAGTAACTGCGCGCGGCACTTCTTATCGGCAGGCTCCCCCTTCGATTCGATCAGTGCATGCAATCTTGTGCGTTCGGAGGCCGTGAGAATAATATTGTATACCTTACGGTGTGGACGTCCCACCTTGCGATTCAAGGTTGTCTCCAGGCCATTCTCTGCCAGGCTCTTGCGCAACTTCCACACGTGGGCGGTGCTCACACCAAGGTCCTCAGCGATCCACCGGTCCAACCAGGCCTTTCCCTCGGGACTGGTGTCTGCCTTGAGAAGGATACGCGCGCGCAGCCTTTTCCGGGGGTCGGCTTTTGCCGTGCGTGAAATTTTTTTCAGGAGGCGGCGTTCCTCGGGGGTCAATGTGACAATATGAAGCTTATTACGCATGCGCGGTTGCTTTCCTGGTACTTGATGGGGAGAATAGGTCAGATATGACCTTTTTGGAATAATTATTATTCATCGAAATACCATATGAAATCGGATGGATTCAGTAGGGACATCAAAGTCTTTCCATGCCGCTTTCAACAGAAGTGGCTCACTTTGCGACCTGCTTTGTGCGCTACTTCCCATTGTCATTTCCGTCGCCTTGCCGTAATTGTGAAGCGAGGCGGCCCGGCGGCCGCCAAGGGAGGAGTGGTCTGACCATGTTGATCGTCATGGATCGCGCCGCGACGCCGGATCAGATCGAGGCCGTCGCGGCCAAGATCAAGGCCCTAGGAATGCCCGGCGTGCGTGAGGCCATTTCGGTTACCAAGCCGTATAAATTGGTCAGTCGCCAGACCCACCCCCGCGACACGGTGATCGAGGTGCGCGGCATCACGGTCGGCGTCGGGGTCCAGGGGCTCATCATCGAGGTGCATGCCGATCCGCACAGCGCGCTGTCGGACGGCGCGCAGTCGCTCTGGCCCGACCAGTTCGGCGGCATCATGTAACGCCTGCCACGACACGTGGAGGCGATCCGCGCGTAGCTCCCGCTGGAGGTTCTGCCGATGCCAAAGGCCGCCTTCGCCATCGCCGCCCATCCCGACGACATCGAAATCATGATGGCGGGCACGCTGATAATGCTGGGGCGGGCAGGCTATGAATTGCACGTGATGCACGTCGCCGACGGCTCGTGCGGCTCAGCGACGCTCGACGCCGGCGCCATTGCGGCTGTGCGCCTGGCCGAGGCGCGCGCCGCGGCGGCCCTCATCGGGGCGACGCATCATCCGCCCCTCGCCGCCGATCTGGAGATTTTTTACGAACGGCCGCTGCTGACGCGTCTCGCAGCCGTCGTGCGCGAGGTGGCGCCCGAAATCCTCCTGCTCCCCTCGCTCGAAGACTACATGGAAGACCACGCCAACACCGCGCGTCTGGCGGTGACGGCCGCCTTCACCCGCGGGATGCGCAACTTCGCCACCGATCCGCCGCGTCGGCCCGGCGACCAACCCGTGGCCCTTTATCACGCCCTGCCCTACGGGCTTCGAGACCCGCTGCGCCGGTTGGCAATCCCCCATTTCGTCATCGACATCGCCGCCGTATTGACTCTCAAACGCGCGATGCTGGCCTGCCATCGCAGCCAGAAGGAATGGCTCGACCGCAGTCAAGGCATCGACAGTTACCTGACCAACATGGAAACGATGGCGGCCGAGGTCGGGCGGCGGTGGGGCCGCGGCGCCGCCGCCGAGGGATGGCGCCGGCATCTGCATCTGGGCTTCGCCGACGAAAACTTCGACCCACTGGGCGCGGCCCTGGCCGGCCGCATGACCGTATGCGAGCAGTCTTGAAGTCCAAAAAAGCAATTAAGCCACGCAAAAACACGAAAGGATACGAAATATTAATTTTTTAGATATCACTGGACTCCGGTGATCGGTGACAGATTGAATTCACGCGCATCATTGGGTTTTCATTTTTCGTGTTTTTTCGTGTCATTTCGTGGCTAAATTTCATCTTCATGAATCAAGGAGACGACCGATGACCCGACCGCTCAGCCGCATCGCACCCGACTGGTGGGATTACACGACACTGGATCCCGAGATCCTGGAAGCGGCGGCCCGCCTGACGCCCGGCGACATGGCGGCCCTCTCGCGCCCGGGCTTCCAAGTCTGCTTCTACGACACGCTGGAGGATTTCTACCTGGCCGAGGCGCTCGAATACATCCACGCCTGGCGCCAGGCCGCGCCCAGCCGCCCCGCCGGCATCTGCGGCCCCATCGGCCCCACCGAACAACTGCCGCTGGTCGCCCGGCTGGTGAACGAACTGGAAATCCCGCTCCGCCACGCCCACTTCTGGGGCATGGACGAGTGGTTCATGGACGGACGCGAGGCGCCCCCCACGCATCCCCTGTCGTTCGCCCGCGCCGACCGCGAGCTCTGCTTCGACCGCATCCGGCCCGACCTGGCGATGCCCGAAGCCAACCTCCACTTCCCCAAGGCCGATCCGGCCGAATACATCCGCAGTTGGGAAGGGGTGCGTTGCGTCGTGATGCAGGGCGGGCAGGGCGACGTCAAACACTGGGCCTTCAACGACCCGCCCCGGCGCGAAGGCCGCCACCGCGACGCACCGCCACCGCCCGAGGAATACCTCAAGCTCCAGACGCGGGTGGTGGATCTGCATCCGATGACGATCCTCCAGAACGCCCGCACCTCGGGCGG